>NTKN01000039.1 GCA_002457715.1 Cryomorphaceae bacterium MED-G14 | reverse complement strand
AATTCAATAGCTGGGTCAATTCTTTTTTGAACTAGCCTTCCTCCTCTGTTTCTATTTCTTACGGGTGCTCTTTGTGGAACAACATTACCTGCTCTACCTTTAACACCATTAGCTGCATTACCTGCACTTAAATTATGAAACCAAACTTCTCTACCTTGGAATATTTCTTCCGGTGTGAAAAGTGTTGCTAAATATCTTGGATCCTTTGTGTAAATAACTTGTTCAATATCAAACCAAACACGATTATTAAATTTTCCATGATGTTTGTTTCCAGGACTACCGTCAACATGCTCAAAACGAGCATCTGAAGCTAGGTACATATGCATGTTAGAACCCCAACCAGCTTTAAATCCATCAGGCATTCCATAACCACTCCAAGTGTGAGTTTTTCCCAAAGCTAGATTATATTCCTCAACAAAAATATGTTCAGCAACGTCTTTATAAAATATCTCTGAGAAGTTATCAACCAAGTTAGCACCACCTTTATATAGAGGATGTCTTCCACTTTCAATCACAGCACTTGCAGCGCCGTGGGCCATTTGATAGTAAGCTTGTGCACTACTTGCAGGGATTGATGTTAATCCATTTGCAGATTGAGGATGATATTTCGCAATTCTACCTGCAAATAAAGCTGCTCTACTTTTTAAAGCTCTAGCAGCCATACTTGTAGCTTTACCAGCAATGGCTGTAGGTGGTAAATCTGCAATACCAGCATCCAAATCGGCAATAATTTGATCATAACAATCTTTTAAACTAGATCTAGGAATCATTAATTCATCAACAGGAGCATCGACTTGTTTTGGCTCCAATTCAAGAGGAACACCACCATACCTTTTAACCATTTCAAAATACATCCAAGCTCGTAGAAATTTAGCCTCAGCTATTTGTTCTTTTACTGTCTGAGGATCAAAAGAAGCTTCATTTAAAATTTCAATGATTTCATTAGTTGACCTTATGTTTCCATATTGAAATTTCGCAATCCTAGAATGTGCACCAGAAGCAGTAGGAACATGAGTGGATGCCTGAATACCTAGTTGCCACGGAGCCATTAAAGTATATTCACCTCCAAGAACTGCATCAGTAAGCCTATCCTGGTTAGGATAACCTCGTCCTTCATTAGGTTCAAAATTAGCGTTCGCATATATCTTAGTTAAAAAAGCCTCAACCAACTTTGGGTCTTTTTTAACAGCATCTTCAGCAATCATATCTGTTGGTTGCAAATCTAAATCTGCGCATCCAATTAAGATAAATAACGGAAGAATAAATACTAAAAATTTTTCAATGTTTTTCATAATATAAATTTACTTTTTTTTTAATTAGAATCCAATTTTAACACCTGTAGTCACAGTTTTTACATTTGGATAATCTCTATCGTTTGCACCAAGAATTTCTGGGTCATGTTCACCTGAAAATAATCCCAGATTATCAAATGTAAGAAGGTTTGATCCACCCACATATATTTGAGCACTATCGATACCTAATTTATTTGTCAGACTTCTAGGTACATTGAAACTTACATTTAAAGTTTTTAACCTTAAGTAAGTTGTGTCATACCTGGAAAAGTCATTACCCTGGTTATTATTAGGTGTTGCACCTCCAGTATTAGTTGTAGGTGGAAAAGCTCTTAGAATTTCTATATCGCCATTTGCTCCCCTGATAGATCTATTGTCAAAAACAAATTGTTTTGGAATTCCTTGATGACTGTTTAATCCTTGCCAGCTTCCACTTCCAGAGAACAAAATAGAATAACCAGAAGCACCTTGCCATAAAGCGTCAATACTCCAGTTACCCCACCTAGCACTTGTCCAAGCACTAAAATTCCATTTAGGCATACCTCCTTGACCAATAACGACTTGATCTCTCCAGTCGATTATTCCATCACCATTATGATCAGTATATATTAGATCTCCAACTATTAATGTTGAATTTCCTGCAGTATCCTGATCAACTGGGTGAGCATCAATTTGAGCTTGGGTAGTGAAGAATCCATTGGTTGTATATCCCCATTGTAAATCATCCCATCTTCCAGTTCGGACATATCTGTTATTATAATCTAAATTCGCTTGTAAAGTAGCTTCATCAACACCAGTGGTAGGTAGAATATTTTCTTCCCATTTAACAAATTTTCCTCTTGAATAAGAAATCATTGGATTAACTTCATAGGAAAATTTATTACCAATTTTACCTTTGTGTTTAATCATTAAATCAAATCCTCGATTATCTTTAGAATTAAGATTTGTTCGTGGAAGTGAAGCTCCAAAATGAAATGGTATATCTGAATCAGGCAATGCCAACATATCTTCTCTTAGTCGGTAGAAAACATCTAATTCAAAACCAAGTGCTCCATCCCACAATGTTCCCTCAATACCAATATTTGATATTGCCATTGTCTCCCATGTAACCAGTGCATTAGCAAGACCTGCAGATGAAATAATTGGATATGGATTTCCTCCAAATAAATAGAATCCGTTTGCAATATTATATCCAGTTAAGAAATCAAAATTAGATACTGCATCATTACCCATGATACCATGGGATAATCTTAATTTTAAATTATTCCATGCAGATTTATCTTTCATGAAATCTTCTTCAGATATTCTCCATCCAAAACTAAATGCTGGGAAAATACCCCATCTTCCATCAACTGAATATCTCGCAGTTGCATCAGCTCTAACAATAGCTTCAAATAAGTATTTATCTTTTAAACTATAATTTACCCTAGTTACGTAACTAGATCTAGCACTTTCAGAGAAAATCTCAGCATTGTCTTTCTCGGCTTCAGAAGAATAATTTAGATAAGGTGCCTCAAAAGATAAAGGGTCAGTTCTTGAACCCATTAAGTAATCTCTTTTAAAAGTTGTAGATTCTGCAACAAATAGAGCTTTTAATTCACTATCCTCAAATTCTTTTTCATAGCTTAAAGAAAATCTTGGTAAGAGCTCCATATCTCTATCTGCATTAACACTAATGTTATCCCTTTGATATGTTCCAAATGGAATATATGCTGCATCACCTTCACCATATGAGGGATCATAAGTATACATCATGAACTGCTTTACAATATTTTTATTCCACTCATTTTGAGCCTCCATATTAATACTAGCAGTTGCTTCTAAACCATCAATAAAAGGAACATCATATGTCAAACTGATTGCACCTCTTAAGTTGTTATCACGATCTACTCTAGTACCAGCAAATTCCTTTTTGAGCATATATAACGGTGAATATGGTGTTGCTGCTCCAGAATGGGATGGATAACTAGGGTCTGGATAAATTGGCATGTGCGTAGGTTTACCTGTACTAAGTCTATTATACATCTCTGTTAATCCAAAGTTTGCTCTATCAAGAGTTGTTTGAAAATATGATATATCTAATTGAGCAGATAAATTATCTGTAAACTGCATATCTAAATTAGATCTGATATTGTATCTCTCGTGTGTATAATCAGCATCACGAAATGCACTTTCAGTATCTGTGAATCCTATTGAAACAAAATAACCAATTCCTTTACTTCTTCCTCTTGCACTTAAGTTATGCTGTTTCTGAGGAGTCCAATCTCTGTAGGCTGCTTCATACCAATCAAAACCATCAAAGTCCTCACCAGTTAAATTATTATAAACCTTTCCTCTGGTAGCATCATAATCTAAATACCCAGGAGACTCATTATCAAATCCTAAACCATTTTCTTCGAGCAGTTGAGCATAATCGTGAACACCTAATGTATTTGGAACTGTAATTGGAGATGACCAGGTAGTTGTACCATGATAGGCAAATTTTGCACCTTCGCCTCTATCCGTTCCTCTTTTGGTTGTAACTAATATTACACCATTACCAGCTCGTGCACCATATATTGACGCAGCACCATCTTTTAGTACAGATATAGATTCAATATCATTTGGGTCAACTTGACCAAAAGTAGCAACTATACCATCTACGATGATTAAAGGAGCTTCAAAGTTTCTAATTCTTAATGTTGCGAAAGATGCTCCAGGAAGAGCTCCAGCTTGTCTTGTGGATAATCCAGCAACTTGACCCATCATAAGCTCACTTGTATTTGTAGCAGGCCTAAGTGTTAGTGATTCGGATGATACTGTGCCAATGGCACCTGTTAATGTTTTCTTTGTTTGAGATCCATAACCTACAACAACTACTTCTTCTAGTCTAGAAACATCTTCATCAAGTGTGACTGACATTGAGGATGATAAATCGCTAACCTGTTGTGTTATGTAACCTAAATAACTAAATACTAGAACTGCATTACTGTCAACACTTAATTGAAAATTTCCATCAAAATCACTTACAACTCCATTTGTAGTATTTAATTCAACAATACTAACACCTGGAAGTGGATTTCCCTCAGAATCAGAAACAGTTCCTGAAACAATTTGTTGAGAGAAAAGATTAATAGAAACAAATAAAAAAGTAAATGACAAAAGCAGACTTAGGTAATTAAATCGAGATTTTTTCATGTTTAAATATTTGTTAGTTGAATTTTGAAGTTAAAAAATATTAATTGAATTGATCAAACCACATGATTAGAATGTGAACATAATGTTAATTAATGAAGGTTTTATGGTAAAAAATGATTATTTCAGAAATGTCTTAGGTGTCATATCAATAATTTAATACTATAAATTTTAAATTATTAATATATTTTAACTAATATTAATTTAAATAAAATATAATTTACAAAGTTATATTAAGATTTTAATAATCAACTAACTAAAATAAATGGATTTTTCAAATATTGATTTTGCTGTATTTATTGTCTATGCAATTATTATTCTATCAATCGGACTGTACGTTTCAAGACAAAAAAATGGAAAAAATAAAAGTGCGGAGGATTATTTTCTTGCCGGAAAGTCATTACCATGGTGGGCAATAGGGGCTTCATTAATTGCTGCAAATATTTCAGCCGAACAATTTATTGGAATGTCAGGATCCGGTTTTGCACTAGGATTAGCCATTGCCTCCTATGAATGGATGGCAGCAATCACTCTTCTAATTGTAGGAAAATACTTTCTTCCAATTTTTATTGAAAAAGGACTCTACACAATTCCAGAGTTCATTGAAAAAAGATTTAGTTCAAATCTAAAAACAATTTTAGCTGTTTTTTGGATAGCACTATTTGTTTTTGTAAACCTTACTACAGTACTTTTTTTAGGGGGAAAAGCATTAGACACAATTGTAGGCTCTGGAGATGGAACTATTTTAATTAATAGTATTATTGGATTAGCATTATTTGCTGCAGCTTACTCTTTGTGGGGAGGTTTAGCTGCTGTTGCATGGACTGATGTTGTTCAGGTTATACTATTAATAATTGGAGGTTTGATGATGACATACTTTGCACTTTCTAACGTTACAGAAAGTGGAAGTTTTATTGATGGTATTGTTCATGTTTATAATACTGCACCTGAACGTTTTTCCATGATTTTATCAAAAGGTGAAATAATTACACCTAATGGTAGAGATGCATGGTGGGATTTACCTGGTCTTGCGGTTCTGATTGGTGGTATGTGGGTTGCAAACCTATACTATTGGGGATTTAATCAATATATAATACAAAGAACATTAGCTGCTAAAAGCTTAAGAGAAGGTCAAAAAGGAATTGCATTTGCAGCTTTTCTAAAATTAATTATTCCAGTAATAGTTGTATTACCTGGCATTATAGCGTATGTTATGAATATTGATCCTTCTACTGGATCTTTAAATATGGATCTTTTAAGTTCTGAGGGTTTTTTAGGAACATCTGGAAATGTTGCTAATGATAATGCTGCCCCCTGGCTAATTAAAAATTATATTCCAGTTGGATTAAAAGGTTTAATACTTGCAGCGTTAGCTGCTGCAATTGTTTCGTCCCTAGCATCTATGGTTAACTCAACTTCAACAATATTTACAATGGATATTTATAAGTCATTAATTAATAAAAAAGCTAATGATGCACAAATGGTTAAAATTGGAAGATTAACGGGTTTGATTGCGTTAATTACAGCTACAATAATAGCTCCTCAGCTTGGAAGCTTAGGTCAAGTTTTTCAATTTATTCAAGAATATACAGGAGTCGTGAGTCCAGGAATATTAGCTGTATTTTTAATGGGTCTATTTTATAAAAAGGCTACAAATAATGCATCTATTTGGGGTGTAATTTTATCAATTCCCATTGCTATGTATTTTAAAGTAGCTCCAAATGGATGGAGTGAATCCTTTATTTTTGTAAATCTGCCGTTTATGCATCAAATGATGTTTACATGTTTAGGTACTTTATTAATTATATATATAATCAGTAATATCGAAAGCAAAGAAGATGATCCAAAAGGAATTGATTTAAGTAAGAAGCTTTTTGAAACTGATAAAACTTTTAATACTGCTGCTTTTGCTATTATGCTTGTAACAGCTCTTTTATATGCGCTATTTTGGTAAAATTTATGAAAAAATATTTACTATTAATTTTCGTTTTCATTATTTCATCATGCAATGACGAATTAGATCCAAAACCTAACATCCTTTGGATAGTAACGGAAGATAATTCACTGCACTACATGAACTTATATACTAAAGGTGGAGCTGAGATGCCTAATGTTTCTTCTTTAGCATCCGAAGGTATTGTATTTAACAATGCTTTTTCAAATGCACCTGTTTGTTCCGTTGCCAGAAGCACTATAATTACTGGCGTTTATTCACCAAGAATAGGCACCCAATATCACAGAAGAATGTCATTAGTTAAATTACCGGATGATGTTAAGCCTCTTCCTGTTTATTTAAAAGAAGCTGGCTACTATACAAGCAATAACTCAAAAGAAGATTATAATTTTATTAAAGATGGTGAAATTTGGGATGAATCGTCAGGAAAAGCTTCTTATAAAAATAGAAAAAAAGGTCAACCATTTTTTCATGTACAAAATTTTCATAATACCCACGAAGGACAATTACACTTTGATAAAGAACATTTAGAAAATGCATTGAAGACCAATAATTTAGACAGTGTCAAAACTTTCCCTTACCATCCAGATACTCCAACTTTTAGATATACGCAATCTCTTTATCACAACCATCACAAAGATGTTGATAAAGAGATAGGAAAATTTATAAAAAAACTTGAAGATGAAAATCTACTTGATAATACCATAATATTTTACTATGCAGATCACGGTGGAGTATTGCCTAGAAGTAAGGGCTATATTTATGAAAGTGGTTTAAATGTGCCTTTAGTGGTCCGTATTCCTGAGAAATTTAAAAAATTATCTCCATTTAAGCCAGGAACTAGAACTTCTTCTTTTGTTGAATTTGTTGATTTAGTACCAACTGTTCTATCACTTGCTGGAATTGAAATTCCAAGATCAGTTGACGGTAAACCATTTCTAGGTAAAAAATTAAAAAAATCTAAGCTTGAAAAACAAAACACAACGTTTGGTTATGCTGATAGATTTGATGAAAAATATGATTTGGTGAGATCAGTTAGGGTTGGAAAATATAAATACATCAGAAATTATCAACCATTTAATGTTGATGGATTATATAATTTTTACAGGTACAAAATGTTAGCTTACAAAGAATGGTATAAATTATTTCAGGATGGAAAATTAAATGAGGTTCAAAGTCAGTTTTTTAAACCGAGAGCACCTGAAGCATTATACAATATCGATGAAGATCCTCACGAAACAAATAACTTAGCAAATGATATAAGCTACAATGAAATATTGTTGGATTTAAGAACTAAATTAAATGATCATTTGATTTCAATCAACGATCTAAGTTTTCTGCCTGAACCACATTTACTTGAAAATGGTCTAAATGATGTTGTTGGATATTCGAAAAAAAACAAAGATTTAATAAAAAGATTAATAGAAATATCTGATTTACAACTTTATGATTATAATGAAATTTCATCTAAGATTAAAGATGCCCTAAAAGATAATAATCCATGGGTAAGGTATTGGGGATTAATAGTTAGCTCAACTTTCGGAAATCAAGCTTTAGAAAATAAGGATAAGATAAATTTCATTTTCGAAAATGATCCTGTAAATTTAGTAAGAATGAGAGCTGCAGAGTTTATGCTTTTAAACAACTTTGATATAAGTGATTCAAAAATTAATTCTTTATTAAAAAAATCAAATTTTGAAGCAGAGACAAACCTTATGTTAAATTCTTTGGCAAATATAAAGACTACTAGCCCTAACTATAAACTAAATCTAAATAAAGAAGTTTTTCCTGAAAATTGGTTCCCTCCACTGCGCAGTGAAAATGCTCTAGTTAATAGAAGAATGAATTATCTTACTGACAGTGAATAAATAATATGAAAAAATTCATTTATATAATTCTTTTAATATTATTTATTTTATCGTGTAATAGAAAAAGTTTTCATAAACCAAATATCATTTTAATTGTTGCTGATGATTTGGGTTGGACTGATTTATCTTATATGGGTTCAAAATATTATGAAACTCCAAACGTCGATAAATTATCTCAAAGTGGAGTAACATTTTTGAATGGTTATGCCTCTTCAGCCAATTGTGCTCCAAGTCGTGCAACAATGATGTCAGGAAAATATCATCCTAGTCATGGAATATACACAGTTAGTCCTTCCGCTAGAGGGTTAGATATTACTAGAAAAATTATACCTGTAAAAAATACTGAGAATTTAGATCTTAAATTTTTTACAATAGCTGAAATGCTTAAAAGTGAAGGCTATACTAACGCCCATGTAGGTAAATGGCATTTGGGTGAAAAAGGAAACTACCCAATGGATCAAGGTTTTGATGTTAATATTGGTGGATGGGAATCTGGAGGACCTAAAGGAGGCTATTTCTCTCCTTATTCGAACCCTAATTTGGAAAATGGTCCTGAGGGCGAATACCTTTCAGACAGATTAACAAACGAAGCAATAAATTTTATTGAGAATAATAAAGAAGATAGATTTTTTCTACACTTAGCATACTATTCAGTTCACACTCCAATACAATCAAAAAGAGAATATTCAAATTATTTTAAAAATAAATCTTCAGATGAAAATCATAACAGACCTGATTATGCTGGAATGATTCGTTCTCTTGATGAAAATGTTGGAAAAGTTTTGACTAAAATTGAAGAATTAAATTTATCTGAAGAGACTCTTATTATTTTTACTTCAGATAATGGTGGAATAAGATCCATTTCTAATCAGTATCCACTAAAGGCTGGAAAAGGTTCTTATTATGAAGGTGGAATTAGAGTTCCAATGATTTTTTCCTGGAAAGGAAAGCTAGAGGCTAACAAAAAATCATTTGAAAGAATAAGTAATATTGATTTTTATCCAACAATTAAAAAAATCATTGGTCATAAAAATAAAAACTTAAAACTAGACGGAGTAGACCTTAATCCAATTTTTAGAGGTAAAAAATTGAAAGAAAGAGCTTTATTTTTTCATTTTCCAGTTTATCTACAAGCATACAATGTTCAAAAAGACGATGGTAAAGATCCTTTATTCAGAACCAGACCAGGGTCTGTAATAATTAAAGGAGATTGGAAACTTCATCATTATTTTGAAGATAATGAATTAGAGTTATATAACCTTTCTGATGACATGAGTGAATCCAAAAATTTAAGCAAAATAAATAAAGAAATTACAACTAGACTTTATAATGATCTAGACGTTTGGAGAAAATCAAATAATGCACCAATTCCAAGTGAGAAAAATCCAAAATACAATCAAAAATTTGTTGACAGCCTGATTGTTTTAATCAAAGAAAAAAAAATAAGCGGAAGATTAAACAAAAATTTACTTCCAATTAACTAATAAGTAAATCTATCCGGGTTTAATTTATTGTATTCATCATTCGCTATTAAACCTAAGAAGATTGGATCCATTAAGTTTTTAGACCATTTCTTAAATTTAATATTTAGACTATCATAAATATTATTTTTTTCAGATTTAAGATTAGTTTGCTCTGAAATTTCTTTTTTCAAATTATATAATGCATCTGTTTCTTTATTTTTAATAAACTTAAAATCACCATATCTAACAGCAGATCCTTCAATTCTTAGTTTGGGATCATTTTGCATGAAATTATTTCTCCAAAACAAAAAATCATGTGGATCATTATTGTTTTCACCCTTAAGAAATGGAATAAGATTTACACCATGTAGTTCATTTTTAGACTTGATTTCAGGTGATGTTAATTCTTTAAGAGTTGCAAAAATATCAAGCGAAATTATTGGACTATCAAAAATTTGCCCACCATTGATTTCCTTTGGCCACTGCATAGCAAAAGGAACTCTTATACCACCCTCAAATAAATTACCTTTTTTACCTCTTAATTCTCCATTGTCAGAATCTCCTCTTAACCTTCCTCCGTTATCTGAAAGAAAATATATAATTGTATTATCATAAATTCCTTTTTCTTTTAACTTAGAAATTATATCTCCTACTCCATCGTCAACAGCGCTAACCATTGCTGCATAAGTTTTTCTGTTTTTATCATCAATATGGTCGTACCTGTCTAAATATTCTTTTGTAGCTTGAAGCGGCCCGTGAGGTGCATTATATGCTAAGTAAATAAAAAATGGTTTGTCTGAATTTCTATCAATAAAATCAACACTTTCTCTTGAAAGTGCATCTGTTAAATATTCATTTTCTTCAATTCTTTCATCATTTCTTAGGAGTTTAGTTCTGTATGCTTGATTTTGACTTTTAACCTCTGTCTCATCGGCCAATGTCCACTCTTCTGGAAAATATCTGTGTCCCCCAGTTAAAAACCCAAAAAACTCATCAAAACCTCTTTTTAACGGTCTTAAACTTTCATGAGCCCCTAGATGCCATTTACCAACTGCAAAGGTTCTGTAATTAGATAATTTAAGCATATCTGCCATTGTTTGTTCTGTTAGTGGTAAACCCATGTTTGGATCCTTTGGTGTAAATAAAGGATTTTTACCAAAACCAAATGTATCTTGATAACGACCAGTAATTAAACCCGCTCTACTTGGTCCACAAACTGGATATGAAACATAACCTTCTTTAAACAAAATACCATTATTAGCAATGCCATCAATATTTGGAGTGAAAATCTCAGTTGAACCATTAAACCCAACATCATTATATCCCAAATCATCTGTCAAAATCAAAATTACATTGGGGAGTTGATTATTGTTACTACAAGAAAAACAAAAAATCAGGAGAATAAAAAATATTTTTTTCATCTTAAGTTAATTAGTTTTTAAGCAAAACTATAAAATTTAATTAGTTGATTTTTATTAAGATAATATTTGAATAGACATAAATTAACTAATTAAAATCAATTTTTACCTAAATATTTAAAAAATTGTATTTTAATCAATATTCAGTTAAATTTAAAAATAACTAACTTTAAAAAAATCAAATCATCGATGAAATACAAAATTCTTTCACTGCTAATTTGCATCCTATTTTCTTGCAATAATAATTCTGATCAAACTAAACCAAATATTATAATTATCTATGCAGATGATCTAGGTTACGGTGACGTGAGTTCCTATGGTTTTGGAACATTAGAAACCCCCAATATTGATAAAATTGCTAATAATGGAGTTAGATTTACAAATGGTTATGCAAGTTCTGCAACTTGTAGTCCTAGTAGATACGCTCTAATGACTGGTGTATACCCATGGCGAAATAAAAAAGCTAAAATTTTAACTGGTGCTAATTTAATTATTGATACCCTAGAAATGACTATTCCTAAGATGCTAAGAACTAAAGGATATGAAACTGGTATTGTTGGAAAGTGGCACCTTGGACTTGGAGATTCAAAAATTAATTATAATGAAAAAATAACTCCTGGTCCTAATGAAGTTGGTTTCGATCACAGTTTTATAATGGCAGATACTCAAGACCGAGTTCCTACTGTATATATTGAAAATGGATATGTGGTAAATCTTGATCCAAATGATCCTATTGAAGTAAATTTTGGAAACAATGACTACGGCTTACCTAGCGGAAAAAAGAATCCAGAATTATTAAGTATGATGTGGCATCATGGACACAATAGTGCAATTGTGAATGGTGTTCCAAGAATTGGTTACATGAAAGGTGGTGA
>NTKN01000038.1 GCA_002457715.1 Cryomorphaceae bacterium MED-G14 | reverse complement strand
GTGGTCCCACCTGGACTCGAACCAGGGACCAAATGATTATGAGTCATCTACTCTAACCAACTGAGCTATAGGACCTGATTTCTTCAAATAAAGAAAATCTTCGCAAATTTAATATTATTCACTGAATTATTCATTTTTAAAGGAAATATTGGTGTCATAGATTTGTTCTACAAGTTTAGAAATTAAGTCTTCGAAGCAAACTAGATCTGATTTATTAAAAATATTCTTAGTTTCTTTATTTAATGTCTTTTCATTTAACCAAAGAACGCCATCATTAATATTCTTAAAAGACACTATTCCTGCCTTAATATCAGCTTTATGATTAATTTTTTTTGAGTATAAAAGAGCATAACAAATCAATTGTAATGCATTAGTTTTAGAATTATCAATAACATCGTCATTATTAGTATATGAAAGTTTCCTTTTATCTACATTTCCAGTTTTATAATCCAATACTGAGATAATACCATTCTCCTTTTGAATTCTGTCCATCTTACCTTTTAAGTAAAACTTTTTTCCAGTTTTTGTTTTAAGCTCTATTTTAAATAATTCTTCAATAACTAAAATTTCTATTTCAGATCCTTGTTCTATCTTTTTAATATCTATTTCTATAAGATTAGAAATATTTTTTTCAAGAGCTTTAAATGCTATAATATTTTTCCCATATTTATAGCTCTTTCCGTACTCTTCCTCAAATTCTTTATTGAGAATATTTTCGATATTTTTTATAGACTTTTTTAAATTAATCTTTGTCAATTTCTTTCCAATAAATGGCTTATAAATCTCCTCCATTGTGTTATGAAATATAATTCCAATTCCTCTATGCTCTGCTCTTTCAATAACCGAATTAGATTCGTTAATTCCTAAAACGTATCTTTCATAAAATCGTATTTGATTTTCAATAAAATCCTTTAAAGCAGAGGGAGAGAAGCCAGACATTGAGATTTCATCTAATCTTTCAATTAGTTTATCAGTTTTTTTATATTCTTCAAAAGGCTCTTCAATATGAGATATTGGAAAAGATGAGACAAATTTGTTAATATTATAATTTTTATTTTTCTGTAATTCTAACTGATATATATATCTACTTTTTTCACCAGAATCAATTCCATCAGGACTTGAATTATAAGTAATATATATGTTATTTGATCTTTGTATAAGTCTATAAAAATCATAGCTAACCCTAGCGTCAGATTCATCTAAAGTTGGTAAATCAAATTTTTTTCTTAAATCATACGGAAGAAAGGTGCTTACGTATGGATTATTAGGTAGTATGCCCTCATTAGCTGAGCAAAAAATAACATTGTCAAAATCAATACCTCTAGATTCAAGTAATCCCATAATTTGGACTTCTGATTTTAAATCGCCAACTAGACTAATACTTTGATTTTTTATAATATCATAATAAAAATCTCTTAGTGATTCAAAAGAAAGAGTAAATGAATGCTTGTCGCTAAAGTTTTTAATTATTAATATAATTTGTTTGATCTTATTTGACTGCTCCAAAGACAGTTTTAAATTCTCTGTTTTTTCATATAAATCAATTAATTCTTGTAATGTATTTAGAATTTTATTTTCACTTGAGTCGAATACCTTTTGAATTATTTTATTAGATTTAAAGTAATTTATTATATAATCTTTAGAAATATAAATCATATTCTTTTCAGAAATAATAGATTTGAAACTATTAATTTTTTTTTCTTGATTTTTAAACATCAATAAAAACAAGTTATTTGACAAAAGGTTAATAATATCTTTATGATAAAATCTGTTGGACTTTAGGCTGACATAAACATTGAGAAATGATAAAGTAAGTTCTGGTAATTCTAGGTCAATCAAAGAGACTGACATTGACACATTGACTTCAGGAATATTCTTTGGAATTGAGTTAAGCAGTGGCCTTAGCATTTCACTTTGAGGTAAAATTATTGCTGTTCTAGATTTGTTATTATCACAATAAATTTCTGTAAGTATTTTAGAAATAGTTTTTATCTGAGCAACCTTTTTTGAGGTTTCATAAACAGAAATATTCTTTATTTCATTTAAATTATTTGCTAGCCAGTTAAAAGAATGTGCTGAATAATATGGCCATTTATTTAAGTATTTTCTAAAAAAATATCCCGACTGATGATCATTATTTTCAATATACTTCTCTTCACAATCCCAATAAATTCTTGAATTATTATATTCTAATAAATAATTAATAATAAACTCTTCAGATTTTGAAAGAGAATTTAAGCCTAAAAAAATAAAAAAATGATCAGAGTGTGAACTCGAAAACATTTCAATATTTTCCTTAGCAATCAAATGGCAAGATCCTTTTGATGAATTATTTTTTTCGTTTAATATTTCTTTAAAATCCTTTACGATTTTAGGTATTAATTTCCAAAAATTTAATTTTGTTTTTGCATCTTCATCTGAGATTGTTTGAAGTTTTTGTATCTCATATAAATACTTGAAAACTAATTCACTTGACGCCAATGACATATCAACATCATTAATATCATTTAATAACATATTAGACCAATTTCTGAACAAGTTGTAAGATTCAAAATCTTTCTTTTTTGAAACTCGCATATATGCTTCATAAAGATTAAATATTTGTAAAGTTTTTGGAGATTCTTTTTTTTCAGAAACTAATTCAATAAAATCATCGATGCTTATAATATTAGGTGATAAAGTTGCTCTGTTAATATTGTTAATTATTTCTTTTTTTAAAAATACTTTTGATCTTCTATTGGGGATAATGAAAAATGTTTTATCAAGAGATACCTGACTCAAAACGTCTTTTACTACTAGTTCGAAGAATGTTTTCATTATTCTAAAAATAAAAAAAGCGCCTAAATTTAGGCGCTTTTATATATCAATATCTAAAAAGGTTGATTATTATTCAGAAACTTTGAACTCAACTCTTCTGTTTGCTATTCTTCCCTTTCTAGTGCTATTCGATTCTATAGGTTTGTCTTCACCATATCCAACAGTTGATAATCTATTAGAGTCTACACCTTTTTCTACTAGATGATCTTTAACCTCATTAGCTCTATCTAAAGACAACTTATTGTTGAAAGACTTAGGTCCTGATGTATCAGTATGGCCTTCAATTAAGAAATTTGTATTTCCATATTTTGACATAATATTATAAACATTCATTAAAATATCGTAAGCTTCTGGTTTAATATTGGACTTATTAAGTTCAAATTGAACAACTGCTCCCAAATTATTTAATTCTTCTATGGCATCAGCTGTAGGGTTAGGGCAACCTTCATTATCAGCTGGACCAACATCATTAGGACACTTATCGTTTGGATCAGAAAGACCATCGCCATCTGAATCAGGACAGCCATTAAATCTTCTTGGACCAGCAGCCTCAGGACATGCATCCTTAGCATCTTCAATGCCGTCACCATCAGTATCAGGACAACCATCAAATTTAGCTAAACCAGCAACATTAGGGCATTTATCTTGAGGGTCTGCAATACCGTCACCATCAGAATCAGCACAACCGTTGAATTCAAGAAGTCCTGGAGTGTCAGGACATGCATCTTTACTGTTTTCAATACCGTCTCCATCGTTATCAGGGCAACCATTAAATTCAGGTAAACCTGGTTGTTGTGGACAGTCATCATGCTGATCATATATACCATCTTGATCAGTATCGCGGCCTCCAAAATTGATAGATATTCCAATATTATGTTGGAAATGAGGCAATAAATTTGGTGCGTAATTTACAGCAGCATCATTTTGAAAATTTTTTCTAAATGAACTATTAAGTTTAATTGCAACAGTTTCACTTAATGGAAAATGAACTCCAACCCCAGCGTTTAAAAAATAATCTTTTTCAGAATCAACAAAAGATTGGCCAGCACCAAACTCAATAAATGGTTCAAAATTATAAAAACTGAAATCGCCAAAATCTTTAATTATCATAACATCAGCAGAAATCATTTTCTTTTTTTCTCCTGATATGACATTATCAGGATAATCACCATAACCATCATGAAGTTTATTGAAATCATTAACTGTAGCTCTAACTCCAATAGAGAATCCATTATCTAAATATCTGGACAAACTAATCGTACTAAAGACATCACCACTGAAGTTCCAGTGCTCTTCAAAATGGAAGTATTCATCTAAAATAATATTGGAATATTTTCCATTTGGACCTGCAATATTAGTTCCGTTAAAGTTTAATGCACTAGTACCAAAACTAACTTGCCAAGGATTATTTTTATCCTGTGACCATGAATTAGTTATAAAAAATGTAAGCGCAAAAACTATAAATATTTTAACAAAATTTTTCATTTTAGTGTTATTTACTATTTGATATAACAGCAAACATAAGGATTTTAGTTAAAATAGATGCTTTTTTGTATTAATTAATATGAGGGAAGGATTCTAAAATTACTTTAGTTAACTAGACTAATTGAGTAATTTCAAGCTTTTCTTTTGTGTAAATTAATATTGCTTTTTTTACTTTAAATCCTCCTTTTTCTAATGAGGATATGTATTTTTTAATTTGTAACATATCTTCAATTTTCTTTAAACCAGTTTTGTAGTCTAAAATTGATACAGACCTATTATTGTGAAAAATAATTTTATCTGGTCTTATAACTTCATTATCAGATAAATATATTTCTCTCTCGTTAAACACAGTGTTTTTTCTATCAAAAAAATCCTTAATTTCTGGTTTATTTAAAATTTGTTCAACTAATTTTTTGATAGGAAAAAATTCTTTTTCAGTTATTATACCTGCTGATCTAAAATCATCGAATACTTTTTCAAATTGGTAATTGTAAACTATTTCTTCCATAATTTTATGGAAAACTTCGCCTTTAAATAGATTTTCAGATTTATTTGTAAAAATATAATTATCCAGATCTAAGTTTTCTTTTCGATCGAACAATTTTAAATCATATTTGTTCATAATACTTTCATCAAGATGTAACTCCCTAGTTTCCTTACCAATTAAAAGTTGGTTGTTTTGGAAATTTTTTGAATATCTAGATACTAAAAAATCATGAATCAGACCAGAGAAAGAATTTAGGTTTTTTTCTTTTGGAAGCTTGGAAATAATGTGATTTTCGTTCTGGGCTCTTGTCAATGCAACGTACATCAAGTTTATACTTTCATTTGTCATGTTATTTATCAGATTATTGTACTTTATTAAAGTGTTATCATTAAAGTCTTTAAGACTTTTACTAAACTGTAAAAGTACTTTTTTATGAATATCATTTTCTTTTAATTCAATCCAGGTTTTAAAATTTGTTTTAATTAAATTAGAATCAAAAAAAGGTAATATAACTATTGGATATTGAAGGCCTTTTGATTTATGAACAGTTAAAACTTTTACAGCATTCATGTCCGATGGTGGAGTTATTTTAATTTTACTTTTTTTCCTGTCCCAATATTCAAAAAAAGTCTCTTTAAACTTCTTATTAGCTGCTCTGTAGTCTAAAATTACATCTAAAAAAGATTGAACATAAATAATTTTTTCATTGAATATACATGTGTTGTTGATTAAAAACTCTACGCTATCATAAATATCTAATTTTTGAAATTTTTGAAAATCTAAGTTTAAATATTTTTTAAAAATTAAACTTATATCATTGACTAGATTAGAATCTATAAAATCGTGCTTTTTAGTTTCTTTATTTTTAATTGATAAAAACTTCAGGATTTCTAATTTGAGAATAATATTATTTAAATCATTTTTGACTTTAAGTACACTTATTAAAAAAATAATTTCAGGGCATGAATCTATTGATAACATGTCTTCTGATTTAACATAAATTTTATTTTCAAGTAAAAAACTAGAAACTTGAGCACATTCATCATTAGATCGTAATAAAATTGCTATGTCTTTTGGACTAAAATTTTGATCTAACTTTTTTAATATTATGTTTAATATGCTTTGAAGAGTTGATAACCTATATTCATCTTTTGTGCTTTTATCAATAAATGAAACTGAAACTTGGCCAGTATTTGATTTCGTGTGTTTTTGTTGAAAAGAATTGAATGTTTGGTGGACTTGATCGATTTTAATTTTATCCATTAAGAATGAAAAAAAACTATTGTTAAACTCTACTACAAACTTTGAGCTTCTAAAATTTTTTTCAAGAGTATAAATTGTAGGTTGTATGAAAAAGGGGGTTTCTTTTTCTATTATAGATTTAAAAATTTCTGGACTAGCACCTCTCCACTGATACAAAGATTGCTTTGGGTCACCAACTAAAAGTAGACTTCCTGGTGAGTCATTAATATCAACTCCTTCAATTGCATGAGAAGTCAAAGGAATTATATTTTTCCATTGTAGTTCAGATGTATCTTGGAATTCATCAATAAAATAATTATTAAATCTGTTGCCTAATTTTTCATAAATATATGGTGCTGGTTGATCAGCAATATTTTCGGATATAATATTATTAAATTCGGAAATTAAAAGAATATTATTTTTAATTTGATAACTTAAAGAAAAGTTTTTTATTTCTTGAATAATATGGTTTTGGGTATTATTTATCTTAATGCTTTCATAAACCATTAATTTATTTAAATAATCAGTTATTTTTAAAACCATTGAAACAGAATTTTCTAAAAACTCTATGTTTTCTTCAATAGCACCTTTCCTTAAAATGGTATTGCTATCTACTCTTTTTATGATTCCCTCTATTTTTTTTCTTTCAATTTCTCCTTTCACTATGTCCATTAAAAATTTTGGAAGTGCTTGTCGAGGGAAGTCACTGTAATCAGGCGATACAGCTTTACATGAATTAAGCAACTCAGTAGCTAGTGAAATGTATTTCTTTTTTAAATTATAGATCTTAATATCCAAATATTTTTTGAATCTTAAATAGCTTTTCTTATCAAGCTCTTCCGCTTTTGAAATAAATTCAAAATTTGATTCACTCATAATCAAATTCATCAGCTTTGACAAATCATAACTAATATCCCATGAATTATTATTTTCGATTTTTTGAATAGAAAAACTTGATAGAACATCAGTTAAAAAAGATTTTTCATCAAGATTATCTAAAAATTCATCTATCAATTTTTCTATGTATTCATCTTGATCGATAATTAAATCGAAATCACCTGATAATGATAATTCCTGTGAAAAAGCACGTATTATTCTATGGTTAAACTTATCAATAGTACCAATTTGAAAGAAGGAAAAATTGTGTAATATTTTATTTGAAATTCTTTTTGCTTTTAACGAAGCAGCGTTATCGGACAATTTAATATCATTTTTAATTAATGAAAAAATTTTGGAAGAACTTGGGCTTTTAGATATTAAAACTAATTCATCTAATATTCTTTTTTTCATTTCATTAGCGGCATTATTAGTAAACGTTAATGCTAGTATTTTTTTATAAAAATCTTCTCCGTTTAAAAAAAACTCTTTTAAAATATTTAAAACCAAAGTAAAAGTTTTACCTGATCCTGCACTAGCGTTAATGATTTTAAAATTAGTGTCCAAATTTTATAGTTTATAATAAAAAGTAATTGTTTAATTTTATGTTTAAATTATAATAAATACTATGAGTTTCCAATTACCAGACTTAAATTATGGCTTTGACGCGTTAGAGCCACACATTGATACTAAAACTATGCTAATTCATCACGGAAAACACCATGCCGGATACACCTCTAAATTGAATGCAGCAATTGAAGGAACTGAGCTTGAAGATAAAAGTATAGAAACTATATTATCTGAAATGGATATGAATAATAGTGCAGTTAGAAATAATGGTGGAGGATACTATAATCATTGTCTTTTTTGGAAAATTATGAGCCCAAATGGAGGTGGAAATCCCTCCGGAAAAATTCATGACGCTATTTTGAATTCTTTTGGGTCATTTGAAGATTTTAAATCAAATTTTGCTACTGCTGCAGGAACAAGATTCGGATCTGGTTGGGCTTGGCTTTGTGTGAAGAAAGATGGCTCGCTTGAAATATGCTCAACTGCAAATCAAGACAATCCGCTCATGGCCGGTGTTGGATGTGAGGGATATCCAATATTAGGAATTGATGTTTGGGAACATGCATATTACCTTAATTATCAAAACAGGAGGCCAGATTACATTGAAGCTTTTTTTAATGTTGTTGATTGGTCTAAGGTTGAAGAAAATCTAATTAATGCATTAAGTTAATAGGCTCTCGAGCTAGATCCTTCATAATAATTAATAAAAGCTTTATTTACAACTTTATTTCCGCCTGGTGAAGGATATACACCAGAAAAATACCAATCACCCAAATTATTCGGGCACGCTTTATGAAGATTATCTATTGATTGAAAAACAACATCAACTTCAGCATTTATGTCATCATCTTTTAACATTGAAGAAATTTTATTACTAATTTGATCATCAGAATAAGAGGAGTAAATCTTTTTAACTAAGTTTTTAATCTTATTTACAGGTTTTTTATTTTCTAAAAGACACTGTTCATATACTTTATGAATTAAATCTTCTTTGTCATTTTCCTTAACTAGTTCAATTGCTGCTCTAAACGCAATAAGATCTGTCATTTTTGCCATATCTATTCCATAACAATCGGGATACCTAATTTGTGGAGCGCTTGAAACAATTATTATTTTTTTTGGGCAAAGCCTATCGAGCATTTTAATAATACTTTTTTGTAATGTAGTTCCTCTAACAATACTATCATCTATAATTACTAGGTTGTCCGATTTTTTAATTGAACCATATGTTATATCATAAACATGCCTAACAAGTTCGTCTCTATTTGAATCGTCTGTAATAAAAGTTCTTAGCTTGGCATCCTTAATTGCAACTTTTTCAATTCTGGGCCTTAAAGCTAAGAGCTCTCGAAGCTTTTCTTTTGATATTTTATCTCCTTCGCTCAGTATTTTTTTCTCAGCATGTTTATTCATAAAATCCTGCGCTTCATGAACCATCCCGTAAAAAGAAACTTCAGCTGTATTAGGAATATATGAAAATACCGTATTTTGGAGGTCGTTATTTATTGCTTTTAATATTTGAGGGAATAATAAACTTCCAAGTTTTTTTCTTTCGCTATAAATTTCTTTATCACTTCCTCTAGAAAAATAAATTCTTTCAAATGAACATGCTTTTTTCTCAACAGGTTTAATAACGTTTTTAATTTGAATTTTCCCATTCTTTTTAATTACTATACAATCGCCTGGATTTACTTCTTTTATTTCATCAAAAGAAGTATTAAAGACTGTTTGAATAACAGGCCTCTCTGAGGCAACTACAACAACTTCTTCGCTCACATAATAAAAAGCAGGTCTGATCCCAGCTGGATCACGAATAACAAAGGCATCACCATGGCCCAGCATTCCACCAATAGTGAAACCTCCATCCCAGTCTTGAGATGCTTTTCTTAAAATTCTTGGAATGTCTAGCGATTCTTCAATAAGCGGAGATGCATCCATTTTCGAAACATTCTCTTTTTTTAAATCCCTATATATTTTTGCAACTTCATTGTCTAAAAAATGCCCTATTTTTTCCATGACCGTAACAGTATCTGACATTTCTTTTGGATGCTGACCTAAAAGAACTAAGTTTTCAAACAATTCCTTGTTGTTGGTCATGTTGAAATTTCCAGCAACAATTAAATTTCTATGCATCCAATTATTCTGTCTTAAAAAAGGATGAACAGCATCTTTACTGTTTTTACCAAAAGTACCATACCTAACATGTCCTAAAAAAACTTCTGAAATGTGTGGAATTTCCTTTTTTTGAAGCTCAAGATTGTCTTTGAAGGATGGATTATTATTTATTTCCTCAGCAATTCTTTTGTTCGAGGTGTCAAATATTTCTTGAATAGGGTTTTGATTAGCAGATCTCTCTCTGTGTAAAAATCTTTGACCAGGTTCAGTATCTAATTTGACGCTAGCAAAACCAGCACCATCTTGTCCTCTATTATGTTGTTTTTCAAGCATCAAGTATAGCTTATTTAAGCCATAACTGTTAGTTCCATACTTTTTTTCATAAAATTCAAGTGGTTTGAGCAGCCTAATTAGTGCTAATCCGCATTCATGATTTATGTGGTCGCTCATTGTTTATAAAACAAAATAACGAAATTGTTACGAAATCTATGTCAAATAAGATTTGAAAATTTTTAATCTTTTTGAAAGTTTTTCGTAATCTAAATTTCTTAATCCTTCAACTCCAAAGTTTTCAACGCAAAACGAAGCCGTAAGTGTTCCGAAAATCATAGCTTCTTTAATTTCTTTAAATCCAATTTCTGATTTATTTGATAATGACCCTGCAATTCCTCCGGCAAATGAATCTCCAGCTCCAGTAGGGTCAACTAGGCTAGTTACTGGATATGCTGGAAGTATGTATTTTTGAAAATTATCTAAATATACCGAACCATGTTCGCCTTTTTTTATTATAACTTTTTGAGGTCCCATTTTTAAAATTTTTTCACCAGCAATAAAAATATTAGCCTCACTAGTTAATTGTTGAGCTTCTTCATCATTAATTATTATCAAATTAACTTTTCTAATTACATCTTTAAGTTCATCAAGTGCATTATCCATCCAGAAATTCATAGTGTCAAGAATAATAAACCTTTCTGGATTTGTAGATTGGCTAATGACAGAATTCTGAACTGCAGGATGCAAGTTGCCAAGTAATATGATTTCTGAGCTAGAAAATTCTGTATTAACTTTAGGATTAAATTTCTCTAAAACATTTAATTCAGTGACTAATGTATCTCTACCAATCATATTTTCATGATATTTTCCTTTCCAATAAAAAGTTTTTTCCCCAGCTACAATTTGAATCATATCAGTATTTATTTCTCTATCATTTAAGAATTTAATCTCGTTTTTAGGGAAGTCATCACCAATAATTGAAACTATAGCAAGTCTATTGGAAAATAAACTTGATGCTAAACCTATATAAGTTCCTGCACCTCCAATCACTTTTCCAGAGCTGCCTTTTGAAGTTTCAATTTCATCAAATGCGACAGTTCCTGTAATTAATATTTTTTTCATATTTAATTTTTATACCAAAACTCTATATCACCAGGAAAATCTCCTACACTAAAACTTTTTATCTCATTACTATTTGAGTCAATAATTTTTAAAAATCCATCCGTAGTTCCAATATAAACTTTATCTCTCAAGGTTTTAACAGAGTATACATTTGAAGGGGCATAGTTTCCAATCTGAGATTCAAAATCTATACTTAAGTCTGTGTTTAATTTTGCAATTCCTCCATCATGACTTCTGTATGGTCTATCATGAAACATATTTACAGACCCTCCACAAACTATTCCATTTCCATAATCAATTTTAGTAATATCATCGATAAGGTCATTAGTAATTTTTGATGTACCATAGTATGCATTCCATGACGAATCATAAAATGTTCTTGCAACATAAATATCATCATTATATTTGAGCAGTGATGTTGGGCCCTTGCCAACATCGAATATTTCAAGAATTTGATTTGATGAAGGTGAAACTTTTAAAACATTACTTGCATCCGAGTAATCTTTATTCATAATTATTCCTACATACAGGTTCTGTCCATCACTAACTATGGATTCAGGTAAACCATCAACTGGAATTGAGTTTTCAATACTATATGTTGAAAGATTTAATACTTTAATGTCTTGAGAATTCCAATTAGTAAAATATAATTTATTATTAATTATGGCCATCTCTCTTGGAGAAGAATTATTTGTTTCAATCTCAATTCCAGGTAAAAGTAGCCCGTCTTCGGTTATTTCATAAATATTGATTTTATGTGAATTATTGCTTATAACAAATAACTTGTTTTGAAAAACCTTTAGAGATTGAACAACATCTCCAATTCCAGAAATTGTTTGTATAACACCACGAGAATTAATAACACTAACCGAGCCTGTAGTAGTTCCAAACTTTCCTTCGTTAGCAACAAAAATTAAGTCAGGATCAGAACTAAGAAAATCGTCTTCATCAGTAGTACAACTAAAGATGAATAAAAATGCTAGTAAATAAAAAAAATTTGTTTTCATATGATTTATTTTATAAGAATTTATTAGCTGCTTATGAAGATTCGTTATGAAGCTACAATTAAACATACTATGCTTTGAATTTTTACACATCAAAATTCAGTTAAAAAAATTTAAAGAAAAAACATTTCATAATTTAATTTTCATATTCATAATCAATTAGTAGATTTAATTTGCGTGAAGCTTCAACAGCCAAAAAATCACATCTTTCATTTATAGTATTATTATTGTGGCCTTTAACCCAAAAAAATTGAACACTATGGTTTCTGTAGCTCTTTAAAAACCGAACCCATAAGTCTTGATTTTTTTTATTTTTAAAGCCTACTTTCTCCCATTTTAATACCCATTTTTTTTCAACAGATTCACTTACGTATTTGGAATCAGTATATACGTGAACTGTTTGGTTTTCTT
>NTKN01000037.1 GCA_002457715.1 Cryomorphaceae bacterium MED-G14 | reverse complement strand
AACAACTAACAACTTGAAACTTAAATATTCAATATTTGATAAAAGTATACAAAAGAGTTTTTACGCAAAACGTAAAAACACACCATACAGAGTTAATGATTGGCATTATCATGAAGAGTTTGAATTATATTTTCCAATGACTGGATCGGGAATTAGGATAGTAGGTGATAGTATGGAGTATTATGGGGCTAATGAATTGGTATTGTGTGGAAGTAATCTTCCTCATTTATTCAAAACTAATATTGAAGATAATGATCACGACAGAGTTGTTGTGAAATTTAGTAAGTCTTTGATATTTAAAATTATTGAAAATGTTCCTGAGTTTCTTAAGATCAAAAAATTATTAATAGACTCATCCAGAGGAATTTTATTTCCTGTTTCAAAAAGTTATTCAATGATTAATGATTTTATAAGTTTATCTGAAGCTGTTGGAGCTGATAGAATTATTCAATTATTAAGTATTTTAAATAAAATGTCTAAAATTGATAACTTTCGATTATTAAGTTCAGAGAGCTACAAAAATGTTTCTGAAAGTCGTAATGATGATAGACTTCAAAAAGTTATAAATTATATCACTGAAAACTTTTACAGAGAAATATCATTAAAAGAATTGGCAGATATTTCTTACATGACTACTAATTCATTTTGTAGATATTTTAAAGAAAGAACAAATAAAACATCTTTTGAGTTTATTCGGGAATTTAGAATAAGTAAGGCATGCCAAATGATTATTAATAGTAATAAAACTATTTCTCAAATATGTAATGATACAGGATTCAATTCATTTTCAAGTTTTAATCGTGTTTTTAAATCTGTTAAAGGAATAACAGCGAGCGAATTCAAATATATGTACCAAGAAATTAATTCTATTTAATTAGTTTTTCTAGATCTTCAACCTTTATTGTTTTTTTTGTGTAATATTCCAAGGCTTCTTGATTAACCTCCAAGCCTAGGCCTGGCGACTTTGGAACCAATAATTTTCCATCGTTCATTTCAATTTTTGGGGTAGTTAGGTCTTCTCTTAATGCATTTTCAGTTTGATCAAATTCAAGATAAAAATTAGCCTCTTTCATTCTTCCAGGAATCGATTCAAGGTTTGATATGAAATGAAGAGCAACGTGTAACCCAATTGAACTCCCCCAAGTATGAGGGACAATACTAATTCCGTTAGCAGTTGATATTGCAGAAATTCTTTTAGCTTCAGTCAAACCCCCACATGCACAAATATCAGGTTGGATGATATCTACAGATTTATTTTTAATTAATTGATTAAAACCAAATCTTAAGTATTCACACTCACCTCCAGCAATCGGAATTTTAGATTTGGATCTTAGTTCTGAGTATTGTTCATAAAATTCAGGTGAAACTGGTTCCTCAAACCAAGATATGTCAAATTGTTCCAACTTTCTGGAAAGCTCCAAGGCTTCAGTATAACTGTAAGCATGATTCGAGTCAATCATTAATTTTATATCCTTACCAATTAGAGATCTCAAATATTTTACGTTATCGATATCTTCTTTTATACTAAGTCCAACTTTCATTTTAATAGCTTTGAAACCCTTTTTTAAATATTTTTCAGCTTCGATTTTATAATCTTTGGTTGGATTTTTTTTATCTGTAAAATACATTCCAGTTGCATAGGGCGTGATTTTTTCTCTTTGAGCTCCACCAAGAAGTTCACTAACGCTTAGGTTAAGTAGTTTTCCTTTAATATCCCAAACTGCAATATCAATGGCACTTATTGATGCAACTAAAACACCTCGCCTAGCAAAGTCGAGAGACTTCCTATATAATTTACTCCAAATTAAATCACTATTGATTGGGTTTTCACCAATAATCAAATTTTTAAAAAAATTGATACCAGATTCCACAATTTTAGCTGGTCCGTAACCTTCGCCCCATCCATAAGTACCATCATCACAAGTAATTTTAACTATACATATATTTCTTTCACTGTAATTCCATTGTGAAAAGAAAAAGTTCTTTTCTAATGAATCTTTTAAAACATATGTTTCAATATTACTAATCTTAGCCATTATGTTAAAGCTAGCTATACAAAAAACTTAACTACTTTCAAGTCTTATCTATAAATTTTCATTAATTATCAATTGAACTTTTAAAAATTGGATATTGAATTTTTATATAAATTAATCAAAGAAATTGATCATATTTAGCAACATAATTTCTGAGACTGGATCAAAATTTAGATTTTCTAGCAATTTTAAAGTTGATAAAACCATTTTTCCATCACCATGATTAACAATGGATAGATCTGATCCTGACCAAACTTCACCAGATCCAATATAATTTCTTTTCATGATATTTCCATTTGGTATTCTATCAAAAGCAATTGTTTGAACTATATTCTGACCTTTAAAGTTTCTAAGACTAATCGTGGGGGCAATATTTTCATACAGCCCTGACATGTTAACATTAATTGGCAGACCATTAAAAAATTTATGTTTAGTATTGATATGTAAAATACCATCCCATAGTCCTTGAGAAATATTTTTTATTGGTTTGTGAGGAAGATAATCAGTTCCATCGGCAACAAATGTAAGATTTGGACCTATCCTTTTTCTTGTTTTTCCTGGAACTTGTAAAAAAATAGCATTTCCTCCTTTAAAAACAAAATCATTAACTAAATCAATTTGATCTTTAAAAGCATTTGAAGAATTAATATTATTTTGCTCAATTACGTTTCCATCTTTGGAACTTAAAACTTTAGTGTTTATATCACTAATTATCACAGTTGATTCGGTTGTTGTTAAATTGTTAAACAATTTATACTTGATACTATATTTTTTTAAAAACTGGATTAATTTTTTATCCTCTTTTAGAATTGCAATCGATTTATTCTCATTTAAATTAACAACTGAAAAAATATTAAAGTTGATTGATGTTTCATAGTCTGTTTTTTTATTATTAACAAGTGAAATTTTAACCTCATATTCTCCATCTTCAAGATCATTTCCTAAATTAATTTTTTCAAGATTTGTAATACCATTTTTAATATCAATAATTTTTTCATTTTTAAAAATTATCTCCCTCTTTTTATAAACATTTATTTTTACTTTATTTATTTCAGAATTTTTATCATTAATTAAGATTGGCAAAATTGAAACATTTTCACCTTTGAAATAATTTCTTTTATTTGTCCTAAGTACTGCTATTTTTGATTTATTAGCTTCCTTAGTTTTATCAAAAGCTAGGCCTTTTGGATTTCTCCATATATCTAGTAATCCCGCTCCGATTATCCAGTCACCTGCAGTTAAGGCATGAACACAATAGCCAATCACATTTGAATTTGATCTAATTGCTTCAATCATTCTTTTATTAGCAATACCGTGAATTTCTTGTTGTTTTTTGTAAAAATTTGAAGCATTCTTGAAAATTTTAATTAATCCAGTTTCAGAAAGTTTTTCTTTGATATCTCTATTGTAGTTTAAATGATATAAATATGGATAGGTTATTGGGTTGCCTTTTTCTCTAAAATCTTTTTCATTTTCCTCAAGATTTGGTAAGCTTCCATATCCAATTTCTGAAACATATGATGGAATATTTGGTACAACATTCCTGCCTGGTGTTCTAGCATTTAGATTTCTTCTTTTATTTTCTGCAGCAGTATTACCAATTGTTAAAAATCCGTCGAATTTATTATTAGTAATGTTGGGACCAGGATAATTATGAATATCGTTGAACTTAAATGCATTATTACTATATGGAAGATATAAGTTTGCACCAGCTGCCCAACCACCAGATTCATCTAAAATTAACCTGGTAGGGTCTAATTCTCTTGCTTTTAATGACATTGGCTTCAACATATTTGCAAGAACTGGTCTTCTTATCTCATTAAATAATTCCCATTGGACAATTGAGGGGTGATTTCTATCTCTTAAAATTGATTCTGTTATTTCATTTTCAACCCTTTTTGGAAGATAAGCCGATTCAATTGGCATATCCATACATTCAATGGCCATACTTCCAACTGTAAGTATTCCTATTGAATCTGCTAGGTGTAACCATTCTTTTGGGGGTGGTTTTCTCCAAGGTCTAATCATATTAAATCCAGCTTCTTTAGCCATCAAAATCTCTTTAATCATCATCTCTTTAGAATCTGGAAATGAAAGTTTTACAGGATATAAACCTTCAAAAAAAGCTGCTTTTAAATATATAGGATTATCATTTAAATAAAATTTATTATTCTTAACTGTAAATTCTCTAAAACCAAATTTCTCATTGTAGTTATCTAAAATTTGATTAAGTGTGTCTTTTGAATGCGTGCTTAGTCTGAATAATTTTAAATTTAAATCATATACATTAGGATTATCTGGCGACCATAGTTTATGAGAATTTATTTTAGTATTTATAAATTCTTTAATCATGAGACTTGAATTTTTTAATTCAAACGTTTTTTCATCTTGAAAGTTATTGTTTATATAAACAGCTATTTTATATATTCCATCCCCCAAGCCATTAATAATCTCATTTTCAATTTCTATTTCACCATTTTTGTAGTTTGCTTTAACAAAAACATCATTAAAGTGCGTTTGACCCGTGTATGACAAAAATACATCTTGCCAAATCCCACCGGTGTAGGAGCCTCTCCATTGAGGTGTTTCCATTTGACCAATACCATCAATTATTTTCTCTTGAATTGTAATAGGTCCTAGAACTTTTACTATTAATATATTGTCCTTTTCAAAATCAACTATGTGTTCAATATTAAAGCTAAATGGTGTAAAGCCTCCTTCGTGAAAACCTACAGAATTATCATTCAGAAATATTTCTGTAATATAATTTGATGCTTTAAAGTTTAAATGAATTTTATTATTTTTTTTACTCTTATCTACTTTAAATTTAGTTCTGTAATAGACTACACCCTCATAATCTTTTTTATATCTTTCCCAAACACTTGGAACATTTATTTTTTCAATTTTACCTTTTGTAAATCCATCATTAGTGTGAAAATCATTAATCTTTCCTTCATTTTTTTCATCATATATTATTTCCCAAATACCATTTAATGAAGTCAAGTCACTTCTCTTATCACTTTGAGAATTAGCGGAATATAAAAATATTAATAATAATAAAGTATAAATTGGTCTCATGATTAAATTTTATTTGCTCAAATTACCAAAACTTTTTCATTATCACTTATGTACTCATTTCTTATGATAATTTTTGAAATATATAAGATAACTAATTGATTATGAATTGTTACTAAATCCAAATCTTGCAATGAAAATAAAACATAATATTGGCAGAGTTATTTATTTTAAGAGTTTTGTTATTCAATATTTTATTAAATTAAAAAAAAAACGGTTATACCAAATAGTATAACCGTTTTATTGTTTTAGTAGCGGGAGCAGGACTCGAACCTGCGACCTTCGGGTTATGAGCCCGACGAGCTACCTACTGCTCTATCCCGCGATGTGGAGGGCAAATATATGTAAAAAAATATAGAAAAAAAGCTTTGAATTATTTTTAGGAGAATTTTGATTCTTTTTTATTATCCCAAATACCCCAAAATGCTCCAACATCACCTTCAGAGTTTATTTTCCATGATTCATCAAATGAAGAAAAATAAAACATTTCAATGTCTTCCTCATTAGACCATTTTTGGGCATTAATAAAATATTTTAAAAAGTTTTTGTTGGATGGATTGGCCCCTCTTAAACTACTTCCTTTACTTGGCCACCCCGTTTCGGTTATGATTACTCTTTTTCCATTAGCTACATCTCTAGCATGATAAAACATTTGCTTCATATAAATTAATGAATAATCAATATTACAACCTTCCCAGTATGGATAACAGTTTGTTAAAATCACATCACAAGTATCTGTTATTGAAGGTCTACTAGAAAATTCATAATATGCATCAACATATCCTACTGGAACTTCAGTTTTAATTTTTGATTTTACATATTTGATGTATTCTATTAGTTTTTCTTCTGAGAGTTCTTTTCTATACATTACTTCGTTACCAACAGCTGCTACATCTATATAACCATCGTTACAAAGTTCTATGAGCTTTTTAACTTCTATTTGATTTTTATCCAAATCTTTTCCAAGCCAAGCACCAACTAATGTTTTAAATCCTAATTCTTTTGCAAGTATAGGTATTCTCATATTTTCATCAGAACAAGAAAATGTCCTGATCCACTTAACATGAGGTTTTATAATTTCAAGTTTTTTAAGAATTTGTTCATCATAAATATCATCACCAGGTTTTTGATTTTCATCATATACACTAAAACAAATTCCATGAATCTTATTTTTTAACAACTCTTTACAATAAATTTTTAATTCAGACTCTGACAATTGGTTTATATCAGCCCCAGCTAAAGACATTAATTTATCTTCTCTAAATGACATTATTATTTCTTTGAATTAAGTTGTTCTCTAATTTTGTTAGCTCTTTCCTCGTCGATTTCATAATCTTTCATTATGTAAATTGCCAGAGTAACTCCAATAATTGGAATTAATGTATAGAAAACTCTCATACCATCAATTGACGCTTCAGTGATTTGATCTGCATCAAATCCAACATACCAAAGTACTAAACCACTAAACATCGCAGCAACACCAAAACCAAGTTTAACCATCCACCAATAAACAGCACCCAAAACACCCTCTCTTCTAGTACCATTTTTTAATTCATCCAAATCACAAACATCTGCTGTCATTGACATCATTATTGTAAATAGACTACCAATTCCAAATGAGTGAAAGGGAAGTGCATATAAAAACATATATGGTTTTCCAGGGATAAATAAAAACCAAAATAAAATGTACCCAATTATTGAAATGCATTGAGCTAGAATAAATGCTCTTTTTTTTCCAATTTTTTTTGAGATATATGTTATTAATGGTATAACTAAAAAAGATGTTATGAGTGCTCCAACTGACCCATGAAGAGCGGGCCAATTTCCTGCTGATGCTGGATCACTATTGAATAAGTAGTGGACAATAATAAGGAATGTAAAAGGTGCAATAACTTGAAAAGAATTAAAAACTAAAAATGTTGCAAATGCTATTTTTTTAAAAGATTTAATTTTAAATGCTTCCACAACAGATCTTAAAATATTTACTAAACTTTTACCAAGATGACTTGCATTTATTGGTATAAAATCTTTTCTATGCTTGGTAGATTTACTTTTAATAAAAATTGCAGGTGTAATTGCAAAAAGAGTACAACTTACTGCTACCCATATTGATAATTCACGAACACCTTGTCCAGCGCCATCAGGAAACCAAGCTGGGTCATATAAAATTACCCAAAACCAAGGTGCGATTACCCATGCCCATTGACCTATAAATTGAGCAATAGCCATAATTTGAGTCCTTTCATGAAAATCTTCACTCATTTCATAACCCATAGCAACATAAGGAACACTAAAAATTGTTAAACCTAAATAGAAAACTAATGACCAACAGAGAAAATATATAAAGTTATATGTTAATCCATTTTCTTCATAAAGTTGCCACATGGCTACATAAGCGATTCCCATTATTATACCACCTATAAAAACATACTGTCTTCTTCTTCCCCATTTAGATTTAGTATTGTCAGAAATAAAGCCCATTAAAGGATCAGTAATTGCATCAAAAATCCTAGGAGCCAATTGAATTATTCCCCAAAGTAAGGCTGCAAAACCTAAATCTTGTACTAAAACAATTATAAAAACACCTAAAGCGGCTGGGAACATTTGATTTGCAAGCATACCAATACCAAAAGCAACTTTTTCTGTTATTGAAACTTTCGACTTATTGCTTGCTAAATTAATTTTTGACATTTTAATTAAATTTTAAATTCATTGTATAGTTTTTTAATTATTTCAAATGTTTTCTTTTTATTTCTATTTATATCAACAATTCCCCAGAACTCCTCATTGGCAGTACCATCATATGGAACTCCTGTACTATTAGGTGCCCATCCTCCAATATCTTGTTGGTTTGGATTTCCAGCTTTCCATAAACCATCAACAAATTGAAAAATTAGTAAGCCAGATACATCATTACTGGCATTTAAAATGCGAGTAATTATTTTTTTATTAGCTTCAGCTTGAGCAAATTGATTTTCACCTTTAATAAATCCATCTTTTGCGACAGTCATGTAGCTATCGCTTCCGATTTCAGAAAAGTAAATTGGTTTATCACTTATTTTTTTCCATTCATTAATTATTGAAGTTGGATTATCCCACCTATATACATTCATACCCCACAAATCAATTTTACTACCCATACTCAGAGCTTTTAAACTCGGTATTTCGCCATGAGCTGTTGAGACGGGATGATTCATATCAATTTTCTTAATGTTTTCTGCAGCAGAATTCATTGAATTATACCAATTCTCTAAATTCCCATTAAACCATTGAGGATTAAAATTGTACTCATTGCCTAATTCCCAAAAAAGAATAGCGTTGTGGTCTTTATATTTTTTTACATAATCAATATATGTATTGTTTAAAATATCATAAAACCCATTTTGATTATATCCAAAATTAATAATCACTTTTATACCAGCCTTATCTATTTTATCAAGAATTTTTACATCATCAATTGGTGAATAAACTCTGATAGTATTTATTCCAGCCTCTTTCATTAATGATAAATCTGTATCAATCATTTCAAAGTTTCTTTTAGTCTCACCAATAGGTACAGGGTGATAGCATATTCCTTTTATAAAATATTCTGTGCCATTAACATTAAGTTTACTATTCTGAATTACAACCTTATTATATTCATGTTGTGAATGAACAGCACTAATTAATATTGATATATAAAAAATAAGTTTTATCATTTATTACTTTTATTAGGTGTTAAGACATCTATCATCATGTTTTTTCTTTCTCCAGAGTAAGTTTTCAAAACTTCATTGTTATTTCTTCCAATTCCTTTCAATAATCCATTATCAACATTTTCCCACATTACATATTTTGCTTTACCCTCAACAGTAAATAAACCAAAATGATTTTCCGATCCATTTGGATTATTATAATCTTTCCAGGGTTCATCAAAAGCTGAAAAATAAAATATTGAAATATTATTTTTCTTTCCATATTCCATCATGTTATTAAAATATAAATATTGCTTATACTCATCTGCTGCTCTAGTTCCATTTTGACCATAATAATCAGAAGATATTGATGCCCATCCTGTCTCACCAATATGAACAGGTTTAGTTATACCAATACTTTTAATATAGTTTTTAACAGACTCAAATTGCTTTATCGCGTAATTGCTAGATCTTAACATTGCATTTTTAATTCGATTATCATTTGAAGTTTTTTCATTAACCATAACACCTGTCCAAAAGCTTGGATTGTAGTATGTATCATGAAAAGGGTAGGTGTGAACTGAAATGTAATCAACTACATTAATTAATTCATTTAGTTCTTTTTTATGATAAGATTTATCTCCACCTCCCCATGAAGCAAAGTTATCAGAGCTAGTAATCCAAATATCCTTATTAAGTTTGTTTTCAGATTTAAGCTCTTGCAGAAATTTTACCCATTTAAGAATAATTTTAGGTTCAACGAAATAGGATGATGCCCAATGAACCATAGCTTCATTTCCAACAGCTAAAATTTTTACAATTTCTGGATATTTATTGGCTAATCTAACAGCTTCATTAACTTCTAAGGTGTTTTTTTGTATGTCTTCCTGACCATGATCAGGGTTTGATGTCCATGCATCCTTACAGTCTATCCATATGCCTAACATGACATACATTTCAAAATTTTTATCCTCTATTTTTAATTCATTAATAGCTTTCAAAAGGTTTGATGCGTGGGCAAAATGGACATTGTAAGTTCTTAAAATCCTGTAGCCTATTGCTAAAAGAATTTTTAAATCTTCTTTTATTTCTTCAACAGAAGGTTGAAAATCTCTTGATGATTCTCTGTAGCCTCCATATGAAATTGCAGGGTAATTATTATTTCCAAGTATTTCTTTAGCTGTTATATTCATCTTTTTTGAACTTACATTGTTTTCATTGCATGAAATTGATATCAAAGACATTATAATTATTATAAGAGCTTTGATATTATTCATTTATATATTTTTAACAACGAATACATCTATTTTTTCTATTTCATTATTTCTTTCAAATATTTTTTTACTATTGATTTCATCAATTTCATTTCCACTAATTCTTTTAGAATCCCCATTTACAAATGTGATTTCAATTTCTTCTGATTTAGATAAATGATAAATAACAGGAACTTGACATACGCTAAATGCAAGTGTGTTTTTATTTAAGTTCATGAATCTAATTTTTGAATTATAATCAACATATTTAAATACACTTTCTGTTAAATTAAATTCATCCTTTCTTAAAATTGAGGGATCAAAACTGATTTTTCCATCAAACACTCTTAATCCAAGCTCCCCAAATCTACTAATGATATCTTCTTTTACTTGGCCTGTCATTCCCGGTTGTTGTGCTCCTCTTCCAAATGGGGTATGCGAATAAGGATCAGTTGGAAAAGCACCATATAAATCTGGAGATTTATTTACACCAATACCCTCATTAATTTCAAAATAGTGATCAAAAAGTTTGCCTACAGTTTTATTATTAACTTTAGATTTAATTGCTTCTGAAGTAACTTCATAAACTGATAGTTGAAGCTTTGAAACCATATGCCAATAAATTGATCCTAAACCTTCATAGCCATAAAATGTTCCTGATCTGCCAGTAAATGATTTATGATCAAAAACTTTCTCAAATAAATTATATATATAATCTCTTTCTTTTTTGACGAGGTCAGTATATTTTTCAGGCAATTTTTTGATTTCATCAATTAATGAGTTTATGTTATTAAATAAACCATTAAAATGATAACCTCCTTGACAATCTTTTATAATAATTTGTTGGTTTCCTTCTTCAACTAAAGAGGTTAACAATTTTGAACTTAAAACATCTTTTTCAGGAATATTATTTTTTTCAAGGAAGCCAGGTAAATTTTTATTTGGGTAAAGTAAATAGCTATACTGATCTGGCCTAAAAAGTTTACTGTTTCTTAAATTATTTAGTACTTCTAAATTTTCATTTGTGCTTAGTGCCCCCGAGCTTAATATTGCTACTTGACCTTCAAGCATCTCTGGTAAATAAGATATTTCAACCTCACTGTCATGAATTGTTATTAAATTATAGGAATGATATAAACCATCCGATCTCTTGTTAATTTTGATTGAGTGATCTAAAAACTTTATTGTAATGTTTATAAATTCTAAAATTTCTTTTTTTGATATCAGACTTTTGTCACCTGAAAAACCATTCTTATAGATTGTATTTCTGTATGAACTAGCTGCGACACCCAACTGATCAATAATTAATTTTCTATAATGATCATTAATATTGTCTTTTAATAGATTTTCATTGTTTAATAGTGAGTTATAAATTTGATCAAAATAATTTTTTAACTCTGAAGATAAATCATATTCTGAAAGGCTATATTTTTCTATAATATCTTTAAAATAACCTAGAAATCTCCTCAAATAGTATAAAGTAACCATTGAAACTCCATTTCCAACCAGTGCATTATTTGCATCATTCCATTCAGGCCTCTGAGTGTTCATCCAAATTCCGGCCTCAGGAATAAAATTTGATATTTTAGCAAGAGATGTTGTAAGAATTTTTTCAATAAAATTTACTTTAATTATAAAATAATTTTTATCTCTAAGTAACGCTCCATCAATTCCAAATCTTTCTCTTCTTCTTAAAATTCTTTCTTCATTCTCAAAGTCAAAATCAATAGTGTTTTTTGGGTCTTTTAGAATTTCATAATGACTTTTTATTTTATAAGGAACATTTGCATAAACAAAAAAATCATGATCTAAATATTTCTTTATTTTTCCTGGATAATAATTTTCTATAAATTCTAAAAATTTAAGAAGATAAATGATTTGATGATCACCCCAGTAGCCAATGTAAGACCAAGGATTATCAGCCTCTATAGTTTCCCAATCAAATCCATATTTAGTAACTCTATATGGATTATATCCGTCAAAAGTTGTTGAGTTAAGGAATTTGCATATCATACCCTCAATAAATTCTGGGTAAGAGTATGCTAAAGCTTCCCAATTCTGAAAAATATCTCTCCAATTTCCTTGGTAATCTAAAATTTTGGAGTCATCAATTTCATTTCTTGTATTAATTGAAAATTTATTCCATGGTCTACTTGGGTCTCCATGTCTTCGACTAAATTTTAATGGTAAATATTCATAACACAGTCTTATAAAATTTTTATCATCATCATTCTCACACAAAAATCTTAGTTTTTTTATGTCAAATATTTCTGGGAGATTATTAATTAAATCTTTCTTTTTGGAAAAAACTTTTTTATTAGATCTTTTAATATAATCACTGAAATCTAACTTTTCTATATCATAGTGATTGTCAAAAATTCCACCCCTCATAATATTGAAAAGTGTATTAGAAAAATGACGAATATTTCTTAATCTTCTTTGAGATGTTTGAAGTCCATCTGAAGCTCCTACTAATTTTAGTAAATCATCAGATGCTTTTTCAATA
>NTKN01000036.1 GCA_002457715.1 Cryomorphaceae bacterium MED-G14 | reverse complement strand
AAAGTTAAAACAAATTTGTGAAAGAGAAAGAGCACCTATATATAAAGTAGGTAAGGTAATTGAAAACGGAAGGTTTTTAGTTAAATCAGATTTAAAAAATGAGACTTCAATTGACCTAGAATTATCAGATTTTTTTGGTAACTCACCAAAAACAATTTTAAAAGATACTATTTCAGATTTTTCATATTCTGAACCTGAATTAGATTCTAAAAAAGTTTATTCATATTTGGATGATGTTTTATCTCTGGAATCAGTTGCATGTAAAGATTGGTTAACAAATAAAGTTGATAGATGTGTAACTGGAAGAGTTGCACTACAACAATGTACTGGTCCATTCCAAGTTCCACTAAATAATTGTGGTGTAATGAGTTTAGATTATAATGGTAAAAATGGAATAGCGACATCAATTGGTCATTCACCCATAATAAGTTTAATTGATCCTTCAAAAGGGTCAAGAAGTTCAATAGCTGAAGCACTGACTAACATCATATTTGTTCCTCTGAAAGATAATTTAAAATCAATTTCCTTATCTGCTAATTGGATGTGGCCTGCTAATAATGATTCTGAAAACCATAGGTTATATCAGGCTGTTAAAGCTTGTTCTGAATTTTCAATCGATTTAGGAATAAATATTCCAACGGGCAAAGATTCCATGTCAATGAAACAAAAATACGCTGATAAAGATGTTTTATCCCCTGGAACTGTTATAATATCTGCTGTAGGTCACACAGAGGAAATTAATAAAATCATTCAACCCTACTTACATGGAGAAAGTGGATATATATATAAAATTGACTTTTCTTCTGATAAATATAGTCTTGGAGGCTCAGCACTATACCAATCACAAAATAAAATTGGTAAAAATGCACCTGATATAAAAGATTCAGGATACTTTCAATTAGCTTTTAATACTATTCAAAAATGTATAAAAGAAAATAAAGTTTACTCAGGTCATGATATAAGCTCAGGCGGAATGATAGTTACATTACTTGAAATGTGTTTAGCGTCAGACAACTATGGGCTTAATATTAATTTATCAAAGGATGATGATATCCTAGAATTATTATTTAGTGAAAATCATGGTATTATTATTCATGCAAAAGAAGAGATTGAAAAGCTTTTTTCTAGTAATAACATAAAGTTTGAAAAAATAGGGACAGTTAACAAATCAAACTCGATAACAATATCTTATTTAAATGAAAAATATAGATTTGATATTGATTATTATAGAAAAAAGTGGTTTGAAAAATCTTACATGCTTGATTCTCTTCAGTCCTCTGAAACTAAAGCTTTAGAAAGATATAACTCATTATCGAAAAATAAGCTAGAATTTAAGTTTCCTAAATGGTTTAATGGAGATTTTAAGCCAAGTTTTGACAAGAGAGTCAAAGCAGGTGTAATTAGAGAAAAAGGAAGTAATTCTGAAAGAGAAATGGCTTACATAATGAATAAAGCAGGCTTCGAAGTTATTGATATTCATATGACTGATTTAATGAGCGGTAAAGAAACTCTTGATGATATTAAATTTTTAGTTGCAGTTGGAGGATTCTCAAATTCAGACGTATTAGGATCTGCTAAAGGATGGGCTGGATCATTTATATATAATGAAAATGCAAGAAATAGTTTAAAAAAATTCTTCTCTAAAGAAGATACACTTTCATTAGGTGTTTGTAATGGATGTCAGCTATTTATGGAGTTAGGTTTAATTTATCCTGAGCTTGAAATTCACCCTAAAATGCATCATAATGATTCAAAAAAATTTGAATGTCAATTTACAGCTGTTTCAATAAACAAAAATAATAGTGTAATGTTCAATAATTTTGAAAATACAACATTGGGTATATGGGCTGCACATGGTGAAGGAAAGTTTGTTTTTGAAAAAAAGGAATCTCAATATAATATCGTTGGTAAATACCATAAAAGCTCCTACCCTGCTAATCCAAATGGATCTAATTTTGATGCTGCAATTGTTTCAAGTCAAGATGGAAGACATATAGCTATGATGCCTCATTTAGAAAGAGCAAATTACCCTTTTAACTGGGGATATTATCCAAATAATCAGAAGAATAACAAAATTTCTCCATGGGTATATGCATTTCATAATGCGTACAAATGGTTTAAATAAAAATTTTTGTTATTTATTATGCATGCATAGTAAATTTTCGTACATTTATTTAATGTCGAAAAGAACACTTGAGCAAGAATTAAGATATACTTGGTTGTCCATTTCAAAAATGTATAATGAAGAGGCTTCAAAATATGGTGGGAGTATGGCAGTTGGATTTGCTTTATTAAGCTTAAACCCAAAAGAAGATACTCCATCAACTTCTCTTGGGCCAAAAATGGGGATGGAATCAACAAGTTTATCAAGGACTTTAAGGTTTATGGAGGATGAAAACTTAATTCAGAGAATTCCAAACCCTGAAGATGGTAGAGGTGTTTTAATTAAATTAACTGAAAGAGGTATGGAGTTTAGAAACTATGCTAGGGAACTAGTAATGAAGTTTAATAATACTATAACAAATGAAGTTGGAGAAGACTCTGTTAAGAACTTTTACAAAGTAGTAGACCGAATTAATAAATTAATAAAGAATAAAGAAATTTTTAAATGAATAAAAAAATATCCAAAGTTGCTGTTTTAGGGTCAGGAATTATGGGCTCAGGAATCGCTTGTCATTTTGCTAATATTGGAGTGGAAGTACTTCTTTTAGACATTTCACCAAATGAAATCAATGATATTGAAAAAAAGAAAGGACTTAAAATTACAGACAAGGTTGTTAGAAACAGAATTGTAAATGAAATGTTCAATAAATGTATAAAATCTAGGCCATCTCCTATTTATGATAAATCATTTGTTAATAGAATAAGTTTAGGAAATTTTGAGGATGACATGCATCTTATTAAAGACTATGATTGGGTTATAGAAGTTGTTGTTGAAAGATTAGATATAAAAAAATTGATTTTTGAGAAAGTCGATAAGTACAGATCAAATGGAACACTTGTTTCTTCAAATACATCTGGTATTCCTATTAAAATGATGAATGAAGGAAGATCTGATGATTTCCAAAAGCATTTTTCTATAACTCATTTCTTTAATCCACCTAGATATTTAAACTTATTTGAAGTAGTCCCTGGACCAAATTGTAATGAAGAGGTTATTAATTTTCTAATGAATTATGGAGAAAAATTTTTAGGTAAAACATCTGTTTTAGCAAAGGACACTCCTGCATTTATTGGAAATAGAATTGGAACATTTGGGATTCAAAGTCTTTTTCATTTAGTAAAGGATGGTAGTTTTTCAGTGGAGGAAGTTGATAAATTGACTGGTACCGCTATAGGTCGTCCAAAGTCAGCTACATTCAGGACAGCTGATGTTGTAGGATTAGACACATTATGTCATGTTTCTAATGGTATTTATGAAAATTGTCCTGAAGATGAATCTAGAGAAGTATTTAAACTCCCAGATTTTTTGGAAAGAATGTTAAAGGAGAATATGCTTGGAAGTAAAACAAAACAAGGTTTTTACAAAAAAACTGTTGATAAAAACGGAAAATCACAAATCTTATCATTAGATCTTAAAACTTTTGAATATAAGGAACAAAAAAAAGTAAATTTTGACACTCTAAATCAGGCAAGAAAAGCTAAAAATAGATCAGATAAGTTTAAAATTTTAATAAGCGGAAATGATAGAGCTTCAGATTTTTATAAAGAAGTTTTTGCAAAAATGTTTGCTTATGTTCAGAACAGGGTTCCAGAAATTTCTGATGATATCGCTAGTATTGATTCAGCATTAAAGGCCGGTTTTGGTTGGAAAGAAGGTCCTTTTGAAATATGGAACTATATAGGTGTAAAAGAAGGTGTAGATTTAATGAAGTTATTTAATTTAAAGGCCTCTAAATGGATTGAAGATGTTATTTCAAAAGACATTAACTCATTTTACAAATCAAATAATGGATTTATTGAATTTTATGATAAGACAAGTGAAAATTTTGTAAAAAAACCAGGTCAAGAAAACTTTATTGTTTTGAAAAACTTAAATAAAGACCAAACTATTTGGAAAAATGATGAGTGTAAAATAAATGACATTGGTGATGGCATCTTAAATATTGAATTTAATTCAAAAATGAATTCTATAAACCAAAATATCCTTCAGGGCTTAAATAAAGGAATTGAAATTGCCGAAGAAAAATACCATGGAATCGTAATTGGAAATGAAGGACAACATTTTTCTGCTGGAGCTGACCTAAGTATGATTTTTTTGATGGCTATTGAACAAGAATATGATGAGTTAAATTTTGCTATGAAATTATTTCAAGACACTATGATGAAACTTAGGTATTCCACAATACCTGTAGTTGCTGCTCCTCATGGTTATACACTTGGTGGAGGATGTGAATTATGTCTTCACTGTGACAAAATTTTAGCATACAGCGAAACTTACATTGGGCTTGTTGAAGTTGGAGTTGGGTTAATTCCTGGTGGTGGAGGTACAAAAGAAATGGCACTTAGAGCTTCAGATCAATTTAAGAAAAACGACGTTGAATTAAACTTATTGCAAGAATATTTTTTAAATATAGGAATGGGCAAAACATCTACATCTGGACATGAAGGTTATGGATTAAGTTATTTTATGAAAAATAAGGATCTTATTATTATGAATAAGAAAAATCAGATCTCACATGCAAAAAAAATTGCACTGCAAATGCATGATAATGGTTACACAAAGCCCATACAAAGAAATGATATCAAAGTTTTAGGACAACAAGCATTAGGCGCTTTTTATGTAGGTGCCGATTCGATGTTAGTTGGAGGTTATATTTCTGATCACGATAAAAAAATAGCAAAAAAGATAGCTAATGTTCTTGCAGGTGGAAACCTTTCACAATCTACTTTAGTATCGGAACAATATCTTCTTGATCTAGAAAGAGAAGCTTTTCTTTCACTATGTGGTGAAAAGAAAACACTTGAAAGAATACAATTTATGTTAAAAAACGGCAAACCCTTAAGAAATTAATATGGAAGAAGCTTATATAATTAAAGGCTATAGAACTGCAGTTGGTAAAGCTCCCAGAGGTTTTTTTAGATTTAAAAGACCTGATGAATTAGCTGCAGAAACTATAGAATACATGATCAGTAATATTGAAGGATTTGATAAAAAAACAATTGATGATATCATTGTAGGTAATGCTATGCCTGAAGCTGAACAAGGTTTAAATGTTGGAAGATTAATATCTCTTATGGGATTAAAAATTGATGATGTTCCAGGTGTAACTGTAAATAGATATTGTGCATCAGGTCTAGAAACAATAGCTCTAGCTAGTGCAAAGGTTAAATCTGGTATGGCTGACTGCATTATAGCTGGAGGAGTTGAAAGTATGAGTTTCATTCCAATGGGAGGATATAAACCTGTACCTGGATACAATACCGTTTCAAATGGAAATGAAGATTATTATTGGGGAATGGGATTAACAGCTGAAGAGGTAGCAAAAGAATACAAAATTAACAGAGAAGATCAAGATATTTTTGCATTTAATTCTCATCAAAAGGCTCTTTCAGCTATTGAAAACAAAAAATTTGATTCACAAATTGCACCTATTAATGTTGAAGAAATTTATTTAGATGAAAATTCGATTAAAAAAACTCGAAATCATACTTACACTCAAGATGAAGGACCAAGAAAAGACACTAGTATTGAAGCATTATCAAAACTTAGACCTGTATTTTCAAACACGGGGTCAGTCACTGCAGGAAATTCATCTCAAATGAGTGATGGTGCAGCATTTGTAATGATTGCAAGTGAATCTTACATTAAGACACATAATGTTGAACCAATTGCTAGACTTATTAATTACAGCGTAGCTGGACTTCCACCAAAAATTATGGGTGTTGGTCCGATTAAAGCGATTCCAAAAGTTTTGGATAAAACGAATTTAAAAATTAGTGATATTCAATTAATTGAATTAAACGAGGCTTTTGCTTCTCAATCATTGGCTGTAATCAATGAACTTAACCTTAATAATGATATTATTAACGTTAATGGTGGTGCTATATCATTAGGTCATCCTTTAGGTTGTACAGGCGCTAAACTCACAGTACAATTAATTAATGAAATGAAGGATAGAAAATTAAGGTATGGGATGGTTACAATGTGTGTTGGTACTGGGCAAGGAGCCGCAGGTATATATGAAATTTTATAAATAAAAAAATGAAAGAAACTATTGAAAAAGAAATAACTAGAGGAGGAGAATTTGTAGTAAAGGAAACTCAATCTGAAAATATTTTTACACCAGAAGATTTTAGTGACGAACAAAAAATGATGAGAGATGCTGTAAAAGAATTTGCTGACAGAGAAATTTGGTCAAAAAAAGAAGAGTTCGAAAAAAAGAATTTTCAATTAACACTAGATGTTATGAAAAAAGCGGGTGAATTAGGTTTTCTTGGTGTTGGTGTTCCAGAAGAGTATGGTGGTTTGGGTATGTCATTTACTTCAACTATGCTAGTTTGTGATTATATATCAGGAAGTTCTGGATCAACTTCTACAGCTTTTGGTGCACATACAGGAATTGGAACAATGCCTATTTTACTGTATGGAAATGAAGAACAAAAAAATAAATATGTTCCAAAACTGGCAAGTGGAGAACATTTTGGTGCATATTGTTTAACTGAACCAGGAGCTGGATCTGATGCTAACAGTGGTAAGACTAAGGCAGTTTTAAGTAAAGATAAAAGTCATTACTTAATAAGTGGACAAAAAATATGGATATCAAATGCAGGTTTTGCAGATATTTTAACAGTTTTTGCAAAGATTGAAGATGATAAAAACTTAACTGCGTTTATAGTTCCAAATGATCCTAATAATGGGATTTCAATGGGAAATGAAGAAGAAAAATTAGGTTTAAATTCTTCATCGACAAGACAAGTATTTTTTAATGAAACAAAAGTACCTGCTGAAAATATGCTTTCTGATAGAGGAAATGGTTTCAAAATAGCTATGAATGCTTTGAATATTGGAAGAATAAAACTTGCTGCTGCTGCATTAGATGCAGAACGAAGAATAATTAATTCATCAATTAATTATGCAAAAGAAAGAGTTCAATTTAATACAAAAATTAGTGAATTCGGAGCGATTAGAGAAAAGATTGCTACAATGGCAACTGACATATATGTTGGTGAATCTGCGACATACAGAGCTGCTAAAGATATTGAGGATAGGATTAAAATTCTTGAAGACTCAGGTAAAAACCATCAAGAAGCTGAATTAAAGGGTGTCGAAGAGTATGTAATTGAATGTTCAATGTTAAAGGTTGCTATTTCTGAAGATCTTCAAAATATTGCCGATCAAGGTATTCAAATTTTTGGAGGAATGGGTTATTCAAAAGAAACACCGATGGAGTCTGCGTGGAGAGATGCGAGGATAGCAAGAATTTATGAGGGCACTAACGAAATAAATAGACTAGTTGCCATAGGAATGCTCATTAAAAAAGGAATGAAGGGTCATGTGGATTTAATTAGTAAAGCTGAAAGTGTAGCTGATGAGCTAACTGGAATTCCATCATTTGAAATTCCTGATTTATCAAGAGTTTTTAAAGAAGAAAAAATTATTCTTAAAAATCTAAAAAAGATTTTTTTAATGCTTTCTGGTGCTGGAATGAAAAAGTTTGGTTTAGATATTGAGAAAGAACAAGAAGTTTTAATGTCTATCTCTGATATTATGATAAAAATATATCTTTCTGAATCTGCTATTCTAAGAACTGAAAAAAACTGTAATCGCTATGGTGAAGAAAACCAAAAAGGACAAATTGCTATGACTCAATTATTTCTTTATCAATCTGTTGAATTAATTTCTAATAAAGCTAAAGAATTGATTATCTCTTTAAGCAATAGTGAAGAGCAGAAATTTTTGTTAATGGGTTTAAAAAGGTTTACAAAATATTTTAACTATCCAAAACCAATAGAACTCAAAAGAAAAATTGCAAAAATGGTTATTGACAAAAACTCATATTGTTTTTAAATTTAAACATGAGACTTTTTTTCTTATCAATATTATTGTCATTTTACTCATTTACACAAACAACTCAACATGACGAAATATTTGATATTATTTCTAAAATTGATGCTGAAAATATTAAGAAGGATATAATTACTCTTTCAAGCTTCGGAACAAGACATACACTTAGTGATACATTGTCACATTCAAGAGGAATCGGGGCTGCAAGAAGATGGATAAAAAAAGAATTTGAATCAATTTCAAATAAATGTGCTAATTGCTTAGATGTTAAATATCAAAAAAATTATTTTCAAGCCGACGGAAGAAGATTGACACGAAATGTTTGGATTAATAACGTGATGGCTATCCAATGGGGACAAAAATACCCCAACAGATTTGTCATCATGAGTGGTGATATAGACAGCAGAGTTTCAGATCCTAATGACTTTAAATCGGATTCACCTGGAGCTAATGATAACGCATCAGGTATGGCTGGAACTATTGAAGCAGCACGAGTATTATCAAAATACAAATTCGATAACACAATTATGTATGTTGGACTATCTGGTGAAGAACAAGGGTTATTTGGTGGAAAAGGTCTGGCTGAATATGCCAAAGAAAATAATTGGGAAATAATAGGTGTCTTAAATAATGATATGATTGGAAATATTGAAGGGACGAATGGCGTTATTGATAATAAAAGTTTTAGAATTTTTTCAGAACCTGTTCCAGGAAATGAATCTGAAGGTTCTAGAAGTTCTAGGCGATTCTTTGGCGGAGAAATTGATGGAAATTCCAGACAGCTTGCGAGATTTATTCATAATGCTACAAAAACTTATATTCCAGACTTGAAACCAAACTTAATTTACAGATTAGATAGGTTTGGAAGAGGAGGTCATCACAGACCATTTAATGACCTTGGATATGCTGGTGTACGAATAATGGAAAGTAATGAGAATTATAATCGACAACATCAGGACATTAGAGTTGAAAATGGTATTAAATATGGTGATGTTATTGAGGGTGTAAATTTTGATTATGCAAAAAAATTAACTCAAGTTAATGCAATATGTTTAGCACTACTTGGTTGGTCACCTCCACCTCCAACTGGCCTGAGAATTGGAGGAATTGTTGAACCATCAACAAAATTTATTTGGAATAAAGATGAAAATGATGATATAGTAGGTTATAAAATATATTGGAGAGAGACAACATCACCTGTATGGCAATATGAAAAAAAAATAGACAAGAAAAACTTTTACGTTTTAAAAGATGTAATAATTGATAATTATCTGTTTGGAATTAGTTCAATAAATAATAACGGATTTGAAAGTATTCAAAAATTTCCAAGTGGAATATTTAGATAATTAATTAGTATTAAAACCATTATCTTTCATCCAATCATCATTGTAGATTTTACCAACATACCTGCTTCCAGAGTCATGAAGTAAAACCACTACAACATCATTTCTACTAAAATGTTTTTTAAGCTGAACTACTCCTCTAACTGCTGCACCACATGAATTACCTGCAAAAATTCCTTCTTGTTTAGCCAATCTTCTAGTATAAATTGCTGCATCTTCATCAGTTACCTTTTCGAATGCATCAATTAAATCAAAATTTACATTAGCTGGAATAATATCTTCACCAATACCTTCAGTTATATATGGATAAATTTCATTTTTATCAAATATTCCTGTTTCATGAAATTTTTTAAAAACAGATCCATAAGTATCTATACCCCATATTTTTATGTTTGGATTTTTTTCCTTCAAGAATCTGGCAACTCCTGAAATTGTTCCACCTGTTCCAACGCCAACAACAAAGTGAGTTATTTTTCCATCGGTCTGCTCCCAAATTTCAGGACCTGTTGACAAATAATGTGCTTCAGTATTTGAGGGATTATCATATTGATTGACATACCAAGAATTTTCAATTTCTTCACTTATTCTTTTTGAGGTAGAATAATATGATCTTGGATCATCAGGCTCAACATTGGTGGGGCAAACAATTACTTCTGCACCAACCGCTCTCAAGATATCAAACTTTTCTTTGGATTGTTTATCAGTTGATACACAAATCAATTTATAACCTTTAACAATAGCAGCTAAAGCTAAACCCATTCCAGTATTTCCAGATGTTCCCTCAACTATAGTTCCTCCAGGCTTCAATCTTCCATCATTCTCAGCATCTTCAACCATTTTTAAAGCCATTCTATCTTTGACAGAACTACCAGGATTAAAATATTCTACTTTAGCTAAAACTAATGCATCAACATCATCGGTAACTCTGTTTAACTTTATTAAAGGGGTATTCCCAATTGTTTCTAAAATATTTTTTTTGAATTTCACTATGCAAATTTAATTTTATTAATTAATTCTCACAGATGAATATGGTTTAATTTTGGAAATTATTTTAACCGGTAGAATTAAAAAAGCATATGAAATTGTAAGCAATACAAAATTAAGTATTATAATTTTTAAAATATCAATCTCAACTGGAATATGATCCATGTAATATGTATTTGGGTCAAGCTTTATTATCTTAAAAAATTTTTGAAAAAAAAGCATAGTTAAGGAAATTAAATTTCCATATAACATTCCTTTAAGTGTTAGATACAGACCATTAAATAAAAAAATTTGTTTTATACTTTTATTATTTGAACCTAAAATTTTAAGAAAACCAATTAAACTAGTTTTTTCAAGAATAGTGACCAGCAGGGCTGTGATCATATTAATTGAACCTACTACTAACATAAGTATAATTATCAAATAAATATTTAAATCAAATAATGAAATCCAATTATAAATTTCACTAAATTTTTCTTCATTATAATTTATAGCATATTCTGGTGGAATATATTTTGAAATTTTTTCGTAGTTATTTTTTTTGTTAGTAAAAGACAACTCATAACTGCCGAAATTATCCTTATCAATTTTTTTTAAATTTCTATGTAAATTAATATTTGAAATAATAATTTCATCGTCAAACTCTTTTATACCTGTTTGATAATATCCAATAATCTTTAAATTTCGAATAGCTGGATTAAGGTTATTATCATAAAAAACAAACATTACAGTATCATATTTTTTGATATTTAGCTTACTAGAAGTATTTTTTGAAATTATAATTTCATTAAACCCAATATCATCAATTTTGTCTATTAAATATTCTGTTTTTAAAAAAGAGTTTTCATTAGTTACTCCCTTTAGAACCACTTCTTCAAAGGAATTTGAACTTGGGATAACCGACGGAGTATAAATAACACCATCAAGCGCATTGAAATTTTTCAGCATTTTTATGCTATCCAACTGAATTTTATTACTGCTAATAAATTCATTAGAATTGAATAAATCATTTTCATATCTGTCGATTGAAAAATCACCAAAAATATTAGAAAACTTTGTCTTTATTTTATTTTGAACACCAAATCCAGTTGATATAGCTAACATCATCACAATTAAACTAATTGAAACAGAAAAGGTTGAAATTTTAATAATAGGTGAAGAAATACTTTTTTTATATCTTTTACGTGAAAAAATTTTTGATGATAAAAAACTTTCGAATTTCAAGATTTTGGGTGTTATTAATATGTTTTAAAATTAATTGTTTTTTAATTCTAAACACATCTATTTATTCACAAAATATTAATATTGAAGCAATAAATAAAGTAGATTCTTACATAGGTTTAATTAAAAATAAAAATATTGGACTAGTGACAAATCACAGTTCTAAATTTTATAACACCAATTTAGAAATTCATTTATTAGATTCATTATTAAATCTTAATATTTCAGTTAATGCTATTTTTGCACCAGAACATGGGTTCAGAGGAGATCTTGATGCTGGTGAAAAAATTAATAATTCAATTGACTCAAAAACAGGAATTCCAATTATTTCATTGTATGGATCAAAGAGAAAACCAGATAGTAAAGATCTTGAAAATATTGATTTAATTTTATTTGATCTTCAAGATGTTGGAGTAAGATTTTATACCTACTTATCAACACTTCATTATGTTATGGAAAGTTGTGCAGAAAATAATATAGAGATAATTGTACTTGACAGACCAAATCCAAATGCAAATTACATAGATGGACCAGTTCTCAAAGAAAATTCAAAAAGTTTTGTTGGATTACATCCAGTTCCAATTTTATATGGCTTAACAATTGGAGAATATGCGAAAATGATAAATGGCGAAAAATGGTTAAATAATAAAATACAAGCAAAATTAACTGTTATTAAAATGGATAACTATAAAAGAGAATATAGATATCAGCTAAAATCAAAACCCTCACCAAATCTTCCAAACCTAAAATCAATAAATTTATATCCTTCTCTTTGTTTTTTTGAGCAAACACCTGTAAGTGTTGGGAGAGGAACTGACATGCAATTTCAAGTAATTGGTTCTCCTGATTGGATTAATCAACCATTTAGCTTTACACCAAGACCAAATTTTGGAGCAAAAAACCCGAAACATAATGGTATAAAATGTTTTGGTTTAGATTTAAGAGATGAAAATAGATTAAGTGAGATTAATTTAGAGTGGTTAATAAAAGCATATAATTACAGCCCCGAAAAAGATAATTTTTTTAGAAGTGGTTTTTACAGACTTGCAGGTAACAAAGAACTTGAGGATCAGATTAAAGCAGGTATGAGCGCTGAAGATATTAAATTAACTTGGAAAAAAGACATAGAGTCTTATAAGATTGTTAGAAATAAATATATTCTTTATAACTAATCTATTTCCAGATACTTGTGAGTTTGTAGGGAAATATTCCAATTTTTATTTTTCATTACAAACTGAACTATTTTGTCTTTCATTAAATCAAATTTACTCCACTCAGGCTGTAAAAATAATTTACATTCTTGACTGACTTTTTCTGACTCTTGAATTGCAAATTTGAAATCATCATTATTATATATTACAACTTTAAGTTCATCCGCCATAGAGTAAAATTCTTTTTTTGGTAACATTTTCTTTTTTGGTGAAAGACATACCCAGTCCCAATTTCCTGACAACTCGTATGCCCCGGATGTTTCGAGATGAAGTTTTATATTATTTTCTTTAAATCGCTTAGTTAACTCACTTAAGTCCCACATTAAAGGTTCACCTCCAGTAATTACAACATTACTAGTATGTTCTTTTACATCTTTTATTAAATCATTAACTTCAATAAATTGATGTTGATTATGATCCCAACTTTCTTTTACATCACACCAATGACAACCAACATCACAACCTCCTAATCTTATAAAGTAGAATGGTTGACCAGAATAGTATCCTTCTCCTTGAATTGTATAAAACTTCTCCATAACTGGAAGTTTTGTTAAA
>NTKN01000035.1 GCA_002457715.1 Cryomorphaceae bacterium MED-G14 | reverse complement strand
CCAATGCTTATTCCAGGATCATTAACTATTATCATAGAACCGATTGTAATGCCTCTAAAAAAATCTAAGGACTGTAACCTTTTCATGAACCAATTCCTAAAAGATCATTAATATCACTTTCATCGCTTTCAGATTCATCGGGTAAAATTTTTGAACAATCTAATTCAATTGAGAGAGATTCAGGTTCATCAAAATCTTCCTTGGAAATAGATAATTCTTCATCTTCATAGCATTTATTCATGAATAATCCCCAAATTGGTAAAGACATTGTTGCACCTTGTCCGAATGCAATATCTTTGAAGTGTACAGACCTATCCTCACCCCCAACCCATACTCCAGTAACTAAATTTGGGACCATTCCAATAAACCAACCATCACTTTGATTTTGGGTTGTTCCTGTCTTACCTGCAATTGCATTTTGAAACTTGTAAGGATATCCTGTTACAACATTATTATAAACATAATTTCTTTCGTCTTCGGGAATATTATGACGAAGTCTAGCTCCAGAACCAAATTTAGTAACACCCTCTAAAAGTTTAAGTGTTACATATGACGACTCTTCACTTAAAACATCTCTTGTTTGCGGCTTTGATTGATAGATAATAGTACCATTTTTATCTTCTATTTTTGTAACCATAATTGGCTTAACATATATCCCTTTGTTAGCAAAAGCACCATAAGCTCCAACCATTTCATATACGCTCAGGTCAGGAGTTCCGAGTGCAATGGCCGGCACATTTGGAATATTAGAACTTACACCTAAATTTCTAGCTAAATCTGCAACTGGTCTTGGGCCAACTTTATCAATTAGCTGAGCACTAATTGTATTTTTTGAATTAGCTAATGCATTACTGAGCGTTCTAACTCCGCCGTATTTATCACTAGAATTAGTAGGACACCATGGCTCAGGATTTCCGTATTTATAGGGTTCAATACAATGAATTAGATCTGGTAGCATATCGCATGGTGATAGTTTTAATTGATCGATTGCAGTTGCATATAAAAAAGGTTTAAATGTAGATCCAATTTGTCTCTTACTAAGCATAACATGATCATATTGAAAATTTCTATAATTAATTCCACCAACCCAAGCTTTTACATGACCATTTTTTGGATTCATAGACATCATTCCAGCCCTCAAAAAGTGCTTATAATATCTTATTGAATCTATTGGTGTCATTAAAGTATCAATATCTCCATCCCAAGAAAAAACAGTCATGTTTTTTGGCTCAAAAAACAATTCTTCAATTTCATCATTTGTTTTTCCAGAAAGCTTAGCTTTTCTCCATCTTTCTGATCGTCTCATAGCTCTTTTCATTATTAAATCTTCTTCATCTTCTTCAAGGTCAGTAAAAGGGGCAGAACTAACGGTATCATTTTGTATAAAAAATTCTTTTTGTAAATTTTTCATATGTTCAACAACTGCCTCTTCAGCGTACTTTTGCATTTTAGAATTAATGGTAGTGTATATTTTCAAACCATCAATATAGAGGTTGTATTTAGTGCCATCATTTTTCAAATTATTATTTATCCAATCTTTCATGAAACCTCGCAAATAAGACCTAAAATACGTTGCTAAACCTTGTCGATGTGATTGCGGAGTGTAATTTAATTCTAAAGGAATATTTTGAATTGAGTCTTTTTGTTTTGAATTTAAAAACCCATTTTTTTCCATTTGCATTAACACTAAGTCCCTTCTTTTTTTTGTTATTTCAGGTCTTCTAATTGGATCATAAAGAGATGAGTTTTGGAGCATACCAATAAGCATAGCAGATTCTTCGACTTTGAGATCAATTGGTTCTTTTGAAAAATAAATATTTGATGCAGATTTTATTCCATCCCCATAATATCCAAAATCATATATATTTAGATACATTGTAATAATTTCTTCTTTGGTGTATTGTTTTTCCAGTTCAACAGCAATAACCCATTCTTTAATTTTTTGACCAATGGCTTGAAAAATATTTCTTGATCTTACACCAACAAAAAGCTGTCTTGCCAATTGTTGTGAAATCGTACTAGCACCACCCCTTGTATTTAAAAAAACAATCGCTCTTATAGTTGCTTTTAAATCTATACCTGGATGACTGTAAAAACGTTCATCTTCAGTTGCAATCAAAGCATTAACAGTTTCAGGGTTTATTTCATCATATTCCACCGGAGTTCTATTATCATTAAAGTAATACTTACCTAAAATTTGATTATCAGATGATACAATTTCAGAAGCAAAATTTGTTTTTGGATTTTCAAGTTGTCTAAAGTCTGGCATTTCTCCAAACTTCCCAATAGAAGCTAAATAGAAAACGCCAAACATAGACAAGATTCCTATTGAAAAAATTAGCCAAAAAATAAATATTTGAAACTTATATTTTTTCATTTTGATACTTTTCTACTAGTAACCCAACACTTAAAACTCCGTTTAATTTTTTTACAGCATTTACGCTATCTAAAAACCTTGATGCATGACTAACTTCAAATGTTACATCTTTAGATAAATTAACTTTTTTTGCAATTAAAAAGCTATGATTTTGTAATGATAAGCTATTACCGCTGAAGATACCTTTTTCGTTTTTAGTTAAGTCTAATTCAAGAGTGTCTATTATTACATTTTCTTCATACATTATTTTAGATTTTAGAAAAATATTTGAAAAGGGATAGGATTTATCAACTCTTATCATTATTGAAATATTAACTGGTTCTTGTGGTGCAAAAAAATTAAAGATAACAGGGCTTTTATGTTCCCATCCATCATTTATGTCTTTGAACTCAATAAAATAGTTTTCAGAATTACAGCTTATAAAAAAATATAAAATAAAAATTTTAAACAAATGCTTTTTCATTTTTGCTTTCTCTTATTATTGAATAATCTTCTAATTTTGAAATACTTTTTCCAGTTGAATTTATTTCAATTATCTTTTTAACGTCATCTGCTTTAATTTCATACCAATCTAGGCTTTCATTTTTATATGAAAACCACATTGAATTTTTGAAAATATCAAGTTTTTGGCAAATAGCAATTCCTTTATCAGTTTTTAATTTTGTCTTTCGTTTAGGAAAATTAGTAATAGCTTCTTGATATTGATCCAGTTCAAAATTAAGGCAGCATTTAAGCTTTCCGCATTGACCTGCAATTTTTTGAGGATTAAGTGAAAGTTGTTGATACCTTGCCGCAGAAGTAGTTACTACTCTAAAATCGCTTAGCCAGGTTGAGCAACAAAGTTCTCTTCCACATGATCCAATTCCACCAAGTCTTCCAGCTTCCTCCCTCAAGTTTATCTGTTTCATTTCAATTTTAGTATTGAATTCACGTGCAAATTCAATAATTAATTTTCTAAAATCAACTCTATCATTTGCAGTGTAGAAAAAAATAGCCTTTTTACCATCAGCTTGAAATTCAACATCTGATATTTTCATTGATAGACCTAATTTGCTCGCAATTGTCCTAGACTTTATTTTAACATCTTCTTCTCTACTTCTGTTTTTTATCCATAAATCGATATCCTCTTGAGAAGCTTTTCTAATAATAGCAAAATCATCAGACTCATTTGGATTAAATTTTCTTTTTTTCATTTGTATAGAAATTAACCCACCTTTTAATGTGACATGACCTAAATCAAAACCAATTTTAGAGTCAACTACAACTGCATCTCCAATATTGATATTAAGGTTATCATCATCATTAAAATAAAAATTTTTTCTTCCATTTTTGAACCTTACTTCATAATAGTTTGTAGTTTCATTTGAAATAGGATTTAAGTTTGAAAGCCAGTTAAATACATTTAGTTTATTACAACCATCTGTTCCACAAACCCCATTATTTTTACATCCTTTTGGGTTATTATTTTTGGTCTTACAAGACGAACAACTCATTCCTATTAAAGCTATTAAATTTTATTCAGGATACTTTTATTGAATCTACCTTTTTTAAAAATTTTATTACTATTTCTTTTCCCTTTTCTTAACTTTTTTTGCTGATCAATTGGTAATAAATATACCTCCTCACATTTTTTGCTACAACAACCATTATATTTCTTAGCACAATCCTCACACTGAATAAACAACAAGTGACAAGCCTCGTTATTACAATTAGTGTGTTTATCAGATTTGTTTCCGCATTGGTGGCAGTTTGAAATAATTTCACCGGAAACTCTTTCGCTAAGTCTATTGTCAAAAACAAAGTTTTTACCAATAAATTTATTTTCAATATTATTTTCGTTTACTTGTCTAGTATATTCAATAATTCCTCCGTTTAGCTGAAAAACATTTTCGTATCCATTATCGATTAAGTAAGCACTTGCTTTTTCACATCTTATCCCACCTGTACAATACATTAAAATATTTTTATTTTTTTTAAAATTTTCATACTTCTTTTTAATTAAAGGAAGAGATTCTCTAAACGAATCAACATCCGGAAGTTCAGCACCTTTAAAATGTCCAATCTCACTTTCATAATGATTTCTCATATCAATAGTTATTGTTTCATCATCATCAAGAAGCTGATTAAATTCATTTGCATCTACATGTCTACCACTAATACTTAAATTATAATCATTAGTTTCTAAACCGTCTGCAACAATTTTTTCTTTTATTTTAATTTTTAATTTTAAAAATGCGTCGTTCCTATGCTCAATAGCAATATTTAATCTGACACCTTTTAAAAAGGAAATATTGTCAATTGATTTTTTAAATTCAATTAATTTATTTGAGTGGACAGAAAGTTGAGCATTAATCCCTTCATGAGCCACATAAATCCTTCCTAAAACATTTAGTTTATTCCATTCAACAAAAAGATGATTTCTAAAAATATTAGGATTTTTAATATTGTGATATTTGTAAAAAGACAGTGTTAATCTTTTGCCTCCAGCCTTATTTATTAAATCAAGTCTTTCTTTTTTGTTAAGCTTATTATATAACTGCATTACTTAAAAACTTTGTCAAAAATTATTACAAATGTAAGTTATTTATATTATCACTTTTTCTAAATAAAATTGTATTTTTAATGGTATCAATTTTTTAATATTCCTACTATGAGCTCAGAAAAAGATTCGAAATTAAAAGCGCTTCAACTTACCTTAGATAGATTAGATAAAACCTATGGGAAAGGAACTGTTATGAAGATGGGAGATTCTGTAAAAGAGGATATTGAATTTATTCCTACTGGATCAATTGGATTAGATTATTCTCTTGGAATTGGAGGGTATCCTAGAGGAAGAGTTGTTGAAATATACGGTCCTGAATCATCTGGAAAAACTACTTTAACTTTACATGCTATAGCGGAATGTCAAAAAATTGGTGGGATAGCTGCTTTCATTGATGCTGAACATGCTTTTGATAGATTTTATGCTCAAAATCTTGGAGTTAATATTGATGAATTAATAATCTCCCAACCTGATCATGGGGAGCAAGCACTGGAAATTGCTGATAACTTAATTAGATCAGGGGCAATTGATATTATTGTTATTGACTCGGTTGCTGCACTTACACCTAAAAGTGAAATTGAGGGAGAGATGGGTGATTCAAAAATGGGACTACATGCAAGATTAATGTCTCAAGCTTTAAGAAAGTTAACTTCTACAATTAGTAAAACTAATTGTACTGTCTTTTTCATTAATCAGTTAAGGGAAAAAATTGGAGTAATGTTTGGAAATCCTGAAACCACAACAGGAGGTAATGCTCTTAAGTTTTATGCATCAGTAAGACTTGATATTAGAAGATCTACCCAACTAAAAGATTCATCTGGAAATGCTTTAGGGAACAAAACAAGAGTTAAAGTTGTAAAAAATAAAGTTGCCCCACCTTTTAGAGTTTGTGAGTTTGATATCATGTATGGTGAAGGTATTTCAAAAATTGGCGAGATTCTTGATATTGGAACACAAGCTGAAATCATTGATAAAAGTGGTTCGTGGTTTAGTTATGGAGAAACTAAACTAGGACAAGGTAGAGACTCTGTTAAAAATTTATTGAAAGATAATCCAGAACTTTGTGATGAACTTGAAAAGAAAATTTCAGAAGTTCTCAATTCAAAGAATAGTTAGCCGACAAATCTTCATACAAAATATTAAAAACCTTCTCCTTAAGCTCTTCTTTATCATCTTGTGTTAGACCATTAGTTTGGATAAAATCATGAACATTAGCTCTAAGCTTACCTGGTGAGCCATAAAAATGGTTATAAGCAAAAAAATATGGAAACTTTTTTTCGCAGTCTAAAAATGCTATAGGTACTATTGGAATTTGAAATTGAATCGCAAGACTAAATGCACCATTTTTAAATTTATCTAAAATCGTTGAGGGATCTGGAACTCCACCCTCAGGAAAAATACAAACAGAAATACCTGAGTTAAGTCTTTTTATTGCTTTTGAATAAACATTCTTTCGACTTTCAGCATTTGATCTATCCACAAGAATACACACTCTTCGATAAAAATATCCAAAAAGAGGAATTTTTTCTAATTCTTTTTTTCCAACAAAAACAATAGGGTATTTACTCAGTGAAAGCATAAGCATAATATCAATCATGCTCTTGTGATTAGCAACAAGCATGTAGCTTTTTCCTTTAACAATTGGTTCTTTGAATTTAATTTTTGGGTAAAAGCCCATACCATACATTATAATATTTGACCAAATATTTCTTGTAACCCAATAGAAATATGGGTAATAACTTTCTTTTAAAGAAAATATAAATAAAAAAGGTAGACTAATAATTATACCCACAAACGATAGTACATAAAACCAAAAGTTCCAAATAGCAATTAAAAAAATTTTAAATGGTCTAATCACATTTCAAATGTAAGTATTTGTAATTAATCATTTCAAAACTATTACTTTTGTCAATAATGTCTAGAATACTAACTGGAATTCAAAGTACTGGCACACCTCATTTGGGTAATATATTAGGTGCAATTGTTCCAGCTATTGAGGAGTCAAAAAATAATGAGTCATTTCTTTTTATTGCAGATCTCCATTCATTAACCCAAATAAAAGATTCTTCAATATTAAATGAGAATACTTATTCAACCGCTGCGGCTTGGCTTGCATTTGGTTTAGATAGTAATAAAACAGTTTTTTATAAGCAATCTGATGTTCCTTCAACTACTGAGTTGTCCTGGATATTATCTACTTATTTTCCTTATCAAAGATTAACATTAGCTCATTCTTTTAAAGATAAATCTGATAATTTAAAGGATATTAATGTAGGGTTATTTACATATCCAATGTTAATGGCTGCAGATATTTTATTGTATGATTCTAATTTTGTCCCTGTTGGTAAAGACCAATTACAACATTTAGAAATTACCAGAGACGTAGCTATCAAGTTTAACAATAAGCATGGTGAAACTTTTGTTATACCTGAAGCTTTAGTTAATGAATCTACAAAATATGTTACTGGGACAGATGGTGAAAAAATGAGTAAATCAAAAAATAATATTTTAAATATTTTCCTTCCAGAAAAAGATTTAAAAAAACAAATCATGACAATCCAAACCGATAGCACCCCGTTGGAAGCTCCAAAAGACCATGAAACTTGTAATGTTTTTAAAATTTTTAAACTTATTGCTGAAAAAGACCATATTGAAATAGTGAAAAAAAAATATAAATCCGGTGGTTACGGCTATGGACATGCTAAAACTGAACTTTTTGAACTGATAATTTCAAAGTATAAAAATCAAAGAGATAAGTATTCAGATTTAATGTCTAACAAACAAGAAATTGATTTGGTGCTTAACGAAGGTGCAACAAAAGCTCAAGCAATTGCTAGTAAAGTGCTCGCAAGAGTAAAAACAAAACTTGGTTTTTAATTATTTTATTTTAATAAAAATCTTAAATTTATTTAATGCAACTAGAACAAGCTTTAAAAGAACTAATCTATACAAATGACTTTGTAACAATACCAAATTTCGGAAGTTTTATCGCTAATAAATTTTCCTCATTTTACTCTAAAGATGAGTCAAAGTTTTATCCCCCTTCAAGGCGTATTACTTTTAATTCTAAAATTCAAAATAATGATGGACTGCTAGCAAATTTTTTATCTGAGAAAAATAAAATTTCCTATAATGAGTCCTTAAAAATTATTCATAGTGAAGTTGTTAGGTGGAAGAGATTAATTAGCAAAGAGCCTCTCACAATTAAAGATATCGGAGAGTTTAGTTATAATAAAGATGAAAATCTAGTTTTTAAACCTGATCTAGACTCTAATCACTTTAAACGCTCCTTTGGCTTAAATCCAATCTACGTTAATAAAGTTGAATCTGAAATCAAAACTTACAATAAATCATCTTTAAAAAAATATAATAAGCTTCGAAATGCTAAATCTAATTCTAGTATTCCTTCACCTCTTAGTTTAGCTGCTGTATTTTTTGCGTTAATCGTAGGTGCTTTTTTCTTTGAAAATAAATATGAAGAGTTTATTTACAATAATGAAATAGAGTTTCAGAATGAGATAAGATTAAAATCTATTAATAAATTAGAAAAAGCAATTTTTGACTTTGGTGTTTTACCACCGGTTGAGATTAATATTGCAAAAAAACCATTTTATAAATATCATATTATTGCAGGTGCATTTAGGTTAGAGTTAAATGCTAATAATTTAATTAGTAACCTTGCAAAAAAAGGCTATAATCCCTCAAAACTTCCAATTAATGATAAAGGGCTTACACCCGTTTCTTTTGATAATTTTTCCAATAGAAAAGATGCTGTTATTGCATTAAGAAAATTTCAAAGTTCTGAGAATAAAGATGCTTGGATTTTCGAAATCGAATAATATTATGAAAGCCAAATTTCCTGATGAATCAAAAACAATTCAAACAGATATTGTTTTACCAGCTGATACTAATAGCTTGGATAATTTATTTGGTGGTGAGTTACTTGCGAGAATGGATAAAGTAGCAAGTATTGCAGCTGTTAAGCATTCTGAGAATGTAGTTGTAACTGCCTCAATTAATAATGTCTCATTTGGAGAGCCTGTTCCAAACGGAAGCATCCTCACAATTGAAGCTAAAGTTTCAAGAGCATTTAGAACATCTATGGAAGTTTTTATTGATGTTTGGAAACAAAATAAAACACACCCACAAAAATATAAAGTGAATGAAGCTATTTACACATTTGTTGCTGTCAATAAAAGAGGAAAACCAATAAAAGTTCCAGAGATTATTCCTCAAACTGAATTGGAGAAAAAAAGATACGACGCTGCATTAAGAAGAAGACAGCTGAGTTTAGTTTTAGCTGGTAAAATGAAACCAAAAGATGCTAATGAACTTAAGGCAATTTTTGAATGATTTGAAATCTAGAATAGCTTTAATATTAGTTGTATTTTTTCTCCCATTGATTTCATCTAGTCAATTTAAGTCAACTTATAGTTTAAAAATCCTCGGAGTTGTTCAAGATGGTGGGTTTCCTCACTTAGGTAATAATAAAACTTGTTGCGAAAACATCCAACAAAAGAAATTTGTAACCTCAATCATGTTGATAAATAACAAAAACAATGAATCATATCTATTTGATGCTTCTCCAGATATAAATGAACAACTAAATTTTATGGGTGATAGAATTAACAAAGATTTAAAAGGAATTTTTTTGACACATGCCCATATTGGTCATTATACCGGCTTAATGTTTTTTGGTAGAGAAGCATTAAATTCCAATTTAATTAATGTTTTCGCAATGCCAAGAATGAAAAAGTTTTTGGAAACAAATGGACCGTGGAGTCAGCTGGTTAAATTAAATAATATAAACTTAATACAAATTCATAGTGAATCGGTTTTTTCATTATCAGATCAAATTAGAATCACACCTTTTGAGGTTCCCCACAGAGGAGAGTTTTCTGAAACGGTTGGTTATAAAATTCATGGACCTAATAAAACAGCACTTTTTATCCCTGATATAGATAAATGGTATCTATGGGAAAAGTCAATTGTTGATGAAATCAGGGAAGTTGATTATGCTTTAATTGATGCTACTTTTTACGATTCCAAAGAAGTTAACTACAGAGACATTTCAGAAATTCCTCATCCGTTTGTAATTGAAACAATGAGCTTATTTAAGAACTCCTCAAAAAAAGAAAAATCTAAAATCTATTTTATACACCTTAATCACACTAATCCATTACTAGATGAAAAATCTAAAGAATTTAATGACATTATTAATAAAGGTTATAATGTCGCATATGAGGGTTTAGAATTAAATCTTTAAACTTCGCAAACCATATCTTCTCCGCAACATTGAGGAGATTTAATCTTTCCAAGACAACTTGGACATTTGCTAATTTGAACACTTGATCCATCATCTAAAACTAAATGATCATTGACAAGTGGCGTATCACATTTTCCGCATGATGCGTTTACAGACATTCCACATTTGTCACATTCATAAGTATACATATTTGTTGGTATTAAATTTGTTTCACTATAAATATATGAAGAAAATTATTCTTATTATTTGTTTATTTTCTGGAATTAAATTGTATTCACAGAGTTTTTTCACAGTAAAGTATTCAAATCAAGCTGATTTAAAAGTTTTTGTAGTGGACTATCCTTCTCAAGCTGACTTGAAAGTTTTTAAGGTCGAATATAAATCACAGGCAAAGAATAATTATGGATTATGGTTTTTTGTTGATTATAAATCTGAGGCTGATAAAAATATATATTTTGTAAATTATAAATCTCAATCGGATTTAAAAATTTATTTTGTTAAATATAAATCACAGGCTGGATGGAACAATTTTTCAAAAAAATATTTGATTTACTAAAATCTTTTGCCAATACCGAAACCTCCTTTAATAGCTGCGGTAGGTCTTAATGATGTTACTGATCTGCCGGGCATAGATTCAATTTTATTATTGGTTAAGTACCTTCCAACTCCAAAATTAATTTCAAAGGTCCACCCTTTCTTATTAATCCATTTTTGGCCTATACTAGCACCAAGGGCAATAGTAAATTCTTTTTCTTCATCATAAGTCCAATAGTCTGTACCAGGTTGATCTGGGTTTGAGTTATAATTATAATATTCTAAATCATATTTCATCGACGAAAATTTTGAAAATATTTCAGCAAAAAATCCTGCACCACCGTAATCTCTTTTATTAAAAAAATAGAATCTATAATAAGGTGTTAATGAAAATAAATCTGACCAGTTGGATGATGTATTGTCACCTGATAAATTTAGGTAGATGCTAGTGCCATAAGATGAGTAAGGATCATTAATTTTTTCATAAGTTACATCAATAGATGTATTAGCAATTAGATCAAGTAAGTCAACTTTAAGCTCATTATTTCCAATTTCATTAAAAAGCTTATTAATCTGATCATCACTCTTAATGACCTCAACTTTTTGAACTGTTTGCGAACTCAAGTACAAACTAGAAATTAAAAAAAGAAATAAAATTTTTTTCATAAATAATTAGTTAATCTATACAATACTCCTCACCCAAATTAAAGGAGTCATAAACTTCTTTCGTAACTTCAGCTTGACCACCTCCCCCAGATTGACTATTGTTTGATGAATTGGTTGACACTCTAGTTAAAGTAAAAAAATATAATCCGTTTGATTTATACTTATCGACAATATTACCACAGTCATTTGAGTCACATGATAAAAATATTAGAGTAAGAAATATTAACTTTTTCACTAATACTAATCTACACAATAATCTTCTCCTAAGTTGAACGAATTGTATATTTCTTTAGTGACTTCTACATCACCATAAATATCACCGCTATTTTTATCACCTCCAAAAGCTTTCATTGCAAAAAAGTATTTATTGTTAGATGTGTATTTTCTAAAAATTTCACCGCAATTTTTTGAGCTAGTACATGACAAGAAGATGCAGGTAGAAATAGCAAAAAAAACTTTAATGGATTTCATTTTTAAAAACTTAAATTTAAACATTATTAGAAAACATTTTGAATATCAAAAACGAACATTTTAAAGAAAATTTTCATCCAAAAGACTTTAGAGTTTCTTTTGATAAAAAAAAACATCATTATTATGTTGACCAAAAAAAAGTTAAATTTTCAGTAAGTGAATTAATAAGTATTTTTTTTCCAAAATTTAATTCTGATCATTGGTCTAAAATAAAAGCTGTTGAGGAGCTACAAAAAACCGGCAATTTTTTTAATGATAAAGAAATAAAAGTAAAACAGAAAGAAATTCTAGATCAGTGGGAAATTAAAAGAAATGAAGCTTCAGAAAAGGGACTCATATTACATGAAACAATTGAAAAATTTTACAACAATCAAAAAATTGATTCTGCTCCACACGAGTTCAATTACTTTAAAGAGTTTTTATCAAAATACCCCAATCTAAAACCATTTAGAACTGAGTGGAGAATTTATAATGATGAATTAACTCTTGCTGGAACAGTAGATATGGTTTATAAAAAACAAAATGGAGATTTGTTCCTTTTTGATTGGAAGAGAAGCACTAGACTTGTTAATGATGTTGGTGTGACAAAGTTAAGTGATTTTAGTTACGCATTTGATGAGTTGTCTCATATATCAGATAATAGTTTCAATAAATATGCTCTTCAACAAAACTTGTATAAATATATTTTAGAGAAGTATTATGGTAAAAAAATTAGTTCAATGAATCTTCTTATTTTGCATCCGCGATATCACTCATTTTTTCATTTAAAAATACCAGACTTAAAAAAGGAAACTGAATTTTTAGTTAGAAAATCAATAGAAAAATCGCATCACAATTTTTGAGAGTAGACCTATTATAATTATAAAAAAAATAAATGTAATTGCCATTTCTATAATTAAAATTACCAAAACAATTAAGCATACTCCTCTTACAATATTCTTTACCCTACTAGGTAAATAGCCAAAAAAATATTTGTGTAATAAGTTCATTAGTTTTAATTAACTTTCAATTATAAATTTATGAATAACTCTAGTAACTATAAATGCATATCATTCATTTAGGTAATAAAAAAATACTTTTTTTTCTATATTTTTAAAAGAAACGGGGATGTAGCTCAGCTGGCTAGAGTGCTTGACTGGCAGTCAAGAGGTCGTGGGTTCGAGTCCCATCTTCTCCACTATAACATGTCTCTGCAGAGGGTCAACTTCAAGCGACTATTGATTACAGAATACCTTATAATTAATTGCACTTAATTTAACCGAAAATTTAACATATGTTAATTTGTTATTAAATATTAAATAACACTAATTAAATAAATTCGCAAAAAACTATTTAAAATGTTAAAAAATTCATTAATAATAATATCATTTCTTACGCTTAGTAATGTACAAATTAAAAATTATAATGAACCTTTTTTAGGAAGCTGGGCTGAATTCCATTCAGGTGAAACAATTCAAGTTTTTAATGGCGAAAATTCAGATATTTATTTTGAGCGTTTTTTAGATAATGTATTAGTAGC
>NTKN01000034.1 GCA_002457715.1 Cryomorphaceae bacterium MED-G14 | reverse complement strand
AATTTTTTTAAATTATTTCCAAACCATCCAAAATGTGCATTAATAAATGTTGTATTAGGATTTTTTTTAAACATATTGTATTGTTCCATCATTACAACATCAAAGGATGGATACTTATCAGAGGGTCTAAAACTATTTGGACGTTCTTTTGCATGAAGCCATCTTTCATTAAACTTATCAATTTTATCAAAAAAAGCAATAGGTTCACCAGAATGGATTAAAACAGGAAAATTGAGTTCAGCGCATTTCTCCCATATGAATTGTAATCTTTCATCATCAACTTTAACTCTGTTACCTTCGCCATCTTTTAAATTTAAACCTAAATTTTTATATATTTTGAGACCAATTGCACCAATTTTTGATGCGTTTTCTAGATATTCTTCAGTATTAGATTTAAAATTTTTCCTACCAATTTTAGATAAATCTAAATTCACAAAAACTCCAAATCTTTCTGGATAATTTTCATTTACATTATTTACAGATTTTAAAAGATTTAAATCCATTAAATCTTGTTTTCCAGAAAATACTGCTAAGCCAGAACCACTTAAATTAATTTGATAAACCATATTTAAACTATCCATTTCATTTACAAGATTATCTAAGTTCATTATTGGCATGTTCCAATGATGGCTATGAACATCAACAAATGGAAATTTTGATCTAGTTTTTGGATTTGATGGAACAACAAGAGTTGAAATAGGTGAGTAGTCACCAATATCCATCAAATTATTTTTTTTTTGAATTTGATCAATAGTATAGTATGAAATACCAAAAACCAAGAGTAATAAAAATACAATTGAAATAGAGAAAATAAATAATTTGAATAATAAGCTAAATGAAAATTTCATTTAATTTTAAATGGTAATGAAACTTTAGTTTTATCCCAGGTAAAATCTATATAATTAAATATAGAATCGTTTGAAAACTCGATTGTAAATTGTTCTACAGAGTTAAATAGCTGACTTGTAGGAGCTTTTGAATTCAATACATCTGACTCGGCAGGTGGTTGATAAATACCTAAATAATAAACTTCTTTATTAAAATAAATGTCCCATGATTGAGAATTTGGTATTGTGTAAATAGAATATTTCCCAGGAAATAAAGAATCTGAATTAAAAATTAGAGTCTTTTCTGTTTCAATAAATGTATGTTTATTAGCTCCTGTTCTCCAGTAAACACCATTAGGAACCAATGCGCCATCTTTTTCATTTCCAAATATTAAACGATCTTTTTTATAAGGGCGGCTGTAAGTAATTGTAATATCTTGATTTTTAATTGAAACTGTCTCAAGAGGACTTGTTGGATTTGTTATAGTGTATATTACAAACAATAAAAAAGCTAAGAAAATTAATAACAAAGAGTAGAGAATAGCTTTTTTCATAACATATACAATTTAACATAATATAAATTATAGTTCATTTATATTTTATTTATTTTAACAGCGTTTAATCCTTTTTCACCACGAACAGTATCAAATTCAACCTTATCACCAACATTTAGTGTGTCTTTACATTCACTAAAATGAAAAAAATAAGAATCATGAGATGATATGTTTTTTATAAAACCAAATCCTTTTTCAGATTCATAAAACGTAACTTTCCCTTGAATTTTTTCATCGGAGGATTGATTTTTAGCTGCTCCTAAGTTAATAGATTCTAAACTTATTTCTTCTTTTTCTGCTGGATCTGGTGGCGTATCAGTAAAATTACCTAAGTGATCAACATAAACAAACTCATCCTGTTTTAAATCTCCTCTTTCTCTAGCTTCTTTACGAGCTTGCATCTTTTTTCTTTTTACTTCTCGTTTTTTTGCTCTATTTTTTTCTCTTTCTAGTTTATTAAAAGTTTGCTGTGATTTTGCCATTTAGTTAATTTGAACCCTAATTTACTAATTATTATCTAATAATTTTAAATGTCTTTCTATTTGATTGTCAATAATAAAAAACCCCTCTAAAAGGGGGTTTATTTCTAATATAAAATTTAAATTATTTTGGTGAATACACCTTAATTGTTCTTCCAGCAAATGAATCAAGGAATTCAGAATATTTATTTGAGTTATTGAACCAAGGCTGTGATTTTGGATTAGCAAAAACCGCTTCTCTTCCCCTCAACCAATCTCCAAGGTTGTTTGATCTAGCTACCATATAATGTGTTACTCCACTTTCAGCACCACTAATAGCCTCATGAAGTTCAATTGTACCATCAAAATTATCAGAATTAGCTTCAATAAACTCTGCAGCTAAACTTGCAAATTTTGGTACGTCTGTGACTTTTATACTCCAAACATTAGAATATTCATATCCAGCTTTTGCAGGATCAAAAATTAGAGGTGATGCTAAAACACCAGAAACTGGAGTTGCAACTGACTCAAAAACTTTACCAAAATACATACTTTCAGCAAACTCTCCTGGACCTTGGCCCCAACCCTTTAAATAATCAGCATTTTCAGCAAGAAAACATAATTGATGAGTAAAATCGTTTTCTGAGCTTGCAAACTCAATTTGAATTAAAAAAACAGTAAATGGCATCATAGACATTTCCTCAGCATTCATAAGCATATCAACTGCATCTACTAATTCTTTGGCATCCGTTTGATTTTCAACAGATAAATTATAGCACATCCAATAAGACTTGTCTTGCGCAGACAGATTAAGAGATGTAACTAAAACGAAAAGTAATATTATTTTTTTCATATTTTCAATTTATATATTTTTATGTTAAGACAATGTTATTTATTTATCTTTTGTTGTTCTAACAACACATTATTAAATATATATTATCATTTTTTTTAAATAGATCTATCTCTTTTTTTTACTATATCTTCTTAAATTAGACTATTGAGTTCTAAAGGAATAAACAGTAGAATAACTACTGTTTGAACCGTCTGTTGTCATTATTCTCCAATAATAAATCGTATCGGAATCAAGAGAAACCTCTAACTCATTAGATTCCAATTCTTTATAACTGTCATTTGGAGATTGTTTACCATCGGTTTTATCAATATATAGAGTGTATTTTAAACCAGATGAAGTATCAGGGTCTGAGCCAGTCCAAGTTAATTTAACTTTACCTTCACTATTTCTAGCTACAGTAGATCCAGATGCTGGGGATTTTAAATCAGCTGGAAATGGAGCGTAACTAGTTTCACCTGAGCCAGAAAGGTAAAACTTCCAAGTTGAACTAATTGCAACCTGAGTTGACTCACTATTTTTAGATGTTATTTGCCAAGAATATGGATTTGCTTTATCCAAAGTAACCAAAGTGTTTATTGATGCTAAATCATTTTTATTAGTTACCTGATTATTATTCAAGTTTGTAATTTTTAAATCATATGTGTCAGTGTTGGCTGAGGCTGTCCATGAAAAAGATACATTACTTTGAGTATCTGAAATACTCGTGCCAGTCTGACATACATCATTATTTGATGGTGCACTTAAATTTGCTGCACTAGGCGGATCGGGTGTTGGCGGTGGTGGGGGTGGTCCTCCACCATCATCATCACCTCCTCCTCCACATGAAACTAAAAATAATATGATCAATAAGTAGGTGGTTTTTTTCATTCTCTAATTATTTTAAAGGTTTTTCTAACTGTTTCACTTTCGATAACTACTACATAAGTTCCTGTCTGTTGTTTTGACAGATCTATCTCTGTTTTTCTAGTTACATCTTCTATTGTTTGTTCTTGTGTATATATTAATGCTCCTGCAGTATTAAATACACTTACTTTTACTTTTTGATCCTTTCCTCCTACATGAACCTTAATATCATTACTTGTAGGATTAGGATAATAATGTATATCCTCTGAAATAAACACCTCCTGCTCTATTGATCCTTGACACTCTAAATCAGTATACACTTTTATAATATTTAAACCTGTATTAAGCTCTGTATCAAAACTATCAGAACTAACAGATGTTTTCTTACCATTAATCTCTATGTTATAAGTATCAGATCCACTCATTGCTATACTAACCTTCTTATCATCCTTATCCACACTAACAAAAGCATTTAACTTGTCAGGCTCTCCAACAACTACATCAAAGCATTGCTCATAACTTGACTGACCATCTACTTTAAAACATACCGTATAAGTTCCTTTGGCAAGACCAGATACTGAAGCTGTTTTACTATCACCAGTAATCGTAACATTATCCTTACCTGTAATCGTCACTGTATAATCAACAGTAGCATCTTCAACACTTAAATTAATAGAACCATCACTGTTACCAACACAAGTAGCACTGCCTACTTGGACATTAAAGTTAGAAACAGGTAAATCAAAAAACTCACAACCTGTAATATTAACCTTAGTACCCTCTTTAGTATTTGGACAATCATCAAATTTTGTCTTTACGCCATCACTATCGTAATCAGACTCAGGATCAATAGAATCTCCTAAAAATATTATTCTATCATCATCTTTTAAATAATATAATATATTTTCATCGCCAATATTTCCAACTTGATCAGTAACAGTTAATATAAATTTATTATAACCATTTTGAACTTTTGAAAAATCTAAATCATCTAAATTAAATTCTTCGCTTTCAATTGAACCAGTATAAACAAGATCATTTTGACTAGTTGATCCGGGAAAAGAACCGGTCTTTTCAGATTTTTTAATTGTTACTGAGTATGTACCACCAACATCAGCTGTTTCAACTTTAATTGCCACAACAATACTGTCGATATTACTCCATCCCTGATCTTGTATATTTGATTTGGTGTAATACGCTTTTGGATAAACTACATCTTTGAGGTATTCTGCTGTTTTTGTTGCAACTAATGCACTAGTTGTATCTGTAACTTGAACAGTTAAATTAACTAATCCATCTAACACCCCAGAAGTTTGAATGTTAGTTGCTACGATTGTATCGTTATCAAACTTACCTTCACCTCTGACAACTGCTCCTCCTCCACCCATTCTACTGTAAATAGTATAAACATAATTAAGACCTTTACAGGGAACACACGACATTTTTGCTGAAATACTGTCAACATTTTTAGCATTAATATGTTTTTCTAGAATTTCAACCTCTAGTGGGGACGTTAACACAATATCAGACTCAATTACATCAAATCTAACATATTCAACAAAATTATAAGATTTAAAATTACCTGCTCTATCCCAAACTGTAGCTGCGGAAATCCCCCATTTACCAGGGGCTGATCCCTGGGGGAGCAAAATTCTAAAATCATATGCTTTCCAATCACCATTTCCGTATTTACCATATTCATCACCACTCCTAACTCCATCCAACTGAGGGTGTTGCATTGTTCCATTATAAGTATTATAACTAAATTCATTTCCAAGTGGATCTCTTAATACAATATCAACAGCATATACACCAGCTTCATAACCTGGATAATCAGAAACATCTCTTGCTAACATTGTTATATCAACTTGCGTTTCTCCATCAGGAGCCTTTGGTTTTGTAGGTTCTGCAGTGATATTAATATTATTTATATCAATTTCTGGTTTTTTATAATCGGGAAAATTAGTTTTAACATAAATACTGTCTCTAACATCTTTGAATAATTTAAATTTTTGTGATTTGTTTATAAATACATCTGATGTGTCTGTTGAAAATATAACATCTGTTCCATTTCCAGCTTTATCGAATAAATTGATCATAGAAACTGAATAATACCCTGAAGGATAATATTCGGGAACACCCATGTAAGCGCGAATATATTTATTTGATTCATATTCATTTTCCTTCGGAATATCATCATTTACAACTTTTTCTTTATAAAATTCAGAAACCCAGGATTGTCTCTCATATACTTGTGCATTTGGATCATCAAGTGTGGGATTAATTATTCTAAAACCTACCCTTTCCATTTTTCTGTTTTCGTATACACTTCCAGTTAATTCAATTGCTTGCATATCTGTACCTTCGTCATTTCTAAATGTACCATCAAGATTACCCCCTTTAAACTTATCAGAAACAACCTTCATTTCAAGGTCGTAATTCCATTGGGCACCAATTACATCCTCGAGCGGATTGTTTATAAACAATTTTAACCCAAGTGTCGATGTGTTTTCAAATCTTTTGTTACCTACTTTATCAAAAACATTGAAATATGATAGAGTCCAATAACCTGATTTTTCTAATTTATTAAAAGTTGTTGTACCAACTAGAACTGAATCTAATGAACCATTTACTGGGTTTAATCTAATATCATGAATAGTTCCAATTGATGATGAGAATCTTGCATAAATTTCTGAAGCTCCATCATACTGCGGGTCTACAGAATCTAACTTTGCAGTAATTTTAACTTGTTTATCATCCTCAGGGTCACCAGTTACCTCAACATCAATACTAGTAACCTTTCCCGGGAATGTATAATCTGGAAACAGATTATAAACGGTAAAAGTCAGATCTTCTCTAATTTGAGCAACATACCTTGTCCCATGCATTACCCTGTCTCTGATAAATTCATACTTTTTTACAGAAACATTTAGAAGTTTGTCTGGATTAGTAATATAAAACGAAATGGATTCTGCCATGTCTTCATTTGGGTTTTTTAAATGGGCGTACGCAGAAACAGATTCAGTTGTATTATATGTTGACCAACCAGATGCTGATGTAGGATCTTTAAACCAACCTCCAATGTCTGCCCAATCATCCTTTAATTTATTGTCAAAAGTATGAGCCCATAAAAAATGTGCTTTTTCATGTAAAATTAAACGATGTAAGTAACCAATATTTCCTGTGGTGAATGCTTTTTCCATCCATTCAATAACATACATTTTGGAATTATTAACTGAATCATAATCTTCGAGATAATCTGGACTTCCAGTCCAGGCAATTGCAGGAGCTGTTTTATATTGTGGGTGATCTTGACCATTAATTCTCCTAACCATGTATTTTAACCCTTGTTGTTTGTGAAAACCCTCGGGAAGTTCCTCAAACATTGCTAAAATTTCCATTTTTTCATCGTCATGGAATTCCTGAAAATTAGAAGAGTCCTCACCCATTAAAGTTTCAGTTTCGTCATTTGGCTTCATAAATCTAAAACCGAAAGAACCTTCAGCAATCCAATCTACCATTTCATCATTGGAAGCAAAATCAGTAATATAATTTACAACTACATTATATAATCTTTTTGAATAAAACTTACCTTTTATACCATCAATAGTAACAACTAAGGGGGTTGCATAAGTAAAGGCACTCTGACTGATCGTAGCATTAACCAGATCACCTTCGCTAGCTAGAGTTAGATCCTTATATTGCTCATCATCAGTTAAATAAAATACCCCTCTCACACCCTCTCCAGTCAAAAAATCTACTTTATTTCCCTCACCATTTTCATTAAAAGGTAAAGAGGTAAACATTTTATACAATCTATAACTATCTTCCTTAGACCAACTCTTAATATCATCTGATAACACAACTCCAAAATCATTTCTAAGTTTAATACTCGCATAATCATTTGGAACAGAAACGGTTTTATCTAAAACTATAATTTCAGTTGGTTCACTATAATATGACTGAGTTGAATGTCCAGCAGCACTTTCATCATCAGACCAGGAATAATTAAATGAACCTGTTTGCATCTCAGTTAGAGTAATTGTAGCATTTGAGTCACTTGGAATATTAATAACTTTAGCTGTTGGATAAGTATATCCGGTGGCATCAATACTTAACGCCCATTTACCATCATCAAGTGAAAAATTTAAACTAACATCAGAACCATCTGTAGTCTTAGCCCATTTTTTTAGCAAAGACTCACTAGATTTCTGAATTGTAACCTGAGCTGAATCACCTGCTTTTAAGCCTGAGACGTATACATCAAATTTTTTTTGAGAACTTAAAGAGAATAATCCTAAAAATAAAGCAAAAAGTGTTAGTTGAAATTTCATTTAATAAATTTAAAAATATTTATTTCTAAAATATTATTTTTTATTTCTAATTTCTAATTCTTTAATCACATCACTAATCTTAAATCCTTTTTTTTGAAGAATTAATAAAAAATGAAAAAAAAGATCAGCAGACTCCTCTATGAAATGTTTATTATTAGAATTTTTTGAAGCTATCACTAATTCCGTTGCTTCTTCCCCTACTTTCTGAGCAATCTTATCTATACCTTTATTAAACAACTTAGAAACGTAACTTTTTGAATTAGGGTTTTTAATTCTATCTTGAATTAATTCTTCAAGAATTGATATAAAATCTTTTTCATTAGATTCTTCCCAACAAGTATCATTGCCTTTATGACATGTTGGACCCTGTGGATTTACTTTAACGAGTAATGCATCACTATCACAGTCCAAGTCAATAGAACAAAGTTTTAAAATATTTCCACTTGTTTCTCCTTTCATCCATATTCTTTCATTTGATCTACTAAAAAAATGAACATTTCCAGTAGAATTAGTAAGATCAAAAGCTTTTTGATTCATATATCCTAACATTAGTACTGTTTTTGTTGTATTATCCTGAATAATCGCAGGAACTAATCCATCATTACTTTTAGAAAAATCTATATTCATAATCTAACTTTTATATTGTTTTTTATTAGCTCTTCTTTTAAATTTTTAATTTCAATTTCTTTAAAATGAAATACACTAGCTGCTAAAGCTGCATCCGCATTTCCAATTTTAAATACATCCACAAAATCCTGTACTTTTCCTGCACCTCCAGAAGCAATAATTGGAATAGTTAGTTTTTCAGATAAATTTGAAAGAATTTCATTTGCAAATCCATTTTTAGTTCCATCATTATTCATCGATGTAAATAATATCTCCCCCGCTCCTCTCTCTTGAACTTCAACTGCCCAATCAATAAGTTTTGTATTTGTTTTTTCTCTTCCACCTACTAAATATACATACCAAGATCCATTAATATATTTGGCATCAATAGCTACCACAACACATTGACTTCCATATCTTGATGAAACTTTATTTATTAGATCAGGTGTTCTATATGCTTGAGTATTAATTGATATTTTATCAGCTCCACTAAAGAGCATAGATGAAACATCATCAATAGAGCTAATACCGCCACCGACTGTGAACGGAATGTTTATATTTTTTGAAATTTTCAGAGCTAAATTGGATAATGTTTTTCTTTTATCTTTTGTCGCAGTGATATCAAGAAAAACCAATTCATCAGCGCCTTGGTTTGAATATAATTTTGCTAATTCCACTGGATCACCAGCATCAATTAAATTAAGAAAATTAATTCCCTTAACAGTTCTATTGTTGTCAATGTCTAAACAAGGAATTATTCTTTTAGCCACCATACTTAATAATCATTTTTTTTAAATCTATTCTTTTTTCATATAAAGCTTTTCCAACAATAGCTCCATAACATCCTATCGTTTTTAATTTATTTAAATCGTCTTCATCTGTTACTCCACCACTTGCAATTAGATTTAAACGTGGAAATTTCTTAATTATTTCTGTGTAAATATTTACAGAAGATCCTTGCATTGCACCATCTTTTGAAATATCAGTAATGATTGCATATGTAATCCCAAAACTGTAGTATTCATTAATGAAATCAAATAAATTATATTCGGTTGTTGTCTTCCATCCATTTATTTTAATAACATTATCTAAAAAATCTGCTCCTAATATTATTTTTTCCTTACCATATATGTTTATTGAATCCTTTAATAAGTTTTTATTTGTCACTGCTACACTGCCAAGAGTTATTTGATTTACTCCTGAATCAAAAGCTAATGAAATATCATCTTTGGTTTTGATTCCGCCTCCAAAATCAACTTTTAAATTTGTCTTTACACATATTTCGTGTAGAATATCCTTATTAATAATAGTATGAGATTTAGCTCCCTCTAAATCAACAACATGTAAATGGGTAGCCCCATTATTTTCAAACTCCTTGGCAATAAGTAATGGATCAGAAGAATATTCTTTTTTAAGATTATAATCACCTTTTACTAATCTTACGCACTTTCCTTTATATATGTCAATTGCAGGAATAATTTTCATAATTCACTTATAAAATTTTTAATTATTTTTTCTCCAATCAGTCCACTCTTTTCAGGATGAAATTGAGTTCCGTAAAAATTATCTTTATTAATTGCAGAAGAATAATTTAAGCCGTATAAACTTTCAGAAATTGTGTATGTTGATTTTGGGACAAAATATGTATGCACAAAATACATAAACTCATTTTCATTTATACCCTTAAATAAGTTAGTTTTTAAGTTTTTGATGTTATTCCAGCCTATTTGAGGTATTTTGTTGTTATTAGAATTAAACTTTTTCACCCTGGTATTAATAACACCAAGACATGATGTATCACCTTCTTCTGAATAGTTACACATAAGTTGCATTCCTAGACATATACCAAGAAATGGTTGTTTTAAATTTGGGATTAGCTTATCCAAATTTTGATTCTTTAATTGTTTCATTGCATATGAAGCATCTCCAACACCAGGGAAAATAACTTTATCAGCAGAAATAATTTCTTCTTTAGCCATCGTGTATGTGTGATTCACTCCTATTCTATCTAGACTATGTTGAATACTTTTAATATTTCCCACACCATAATCTACAATCGCAACATTCATTTATATAATTCCTTTTGTTGTTGGAAGCACCATGTTTGATTCGTCTTTCTTTATCGCAGATTTAATTGACTTAGCAAAAGCCTTGAAAATTGATTCAATTTTGTGATGTTCGTTATTTCCGATACCTTTTATATTCAAGTTTGCTTTTGCAGAATCTGAAAATGATTTAAAAAAATGAAAAAACATTTCAGTTGGCATATCTCCAATTTTTTCTCTTTTAAAATCCGCATCCCATTCAATCCAACCTCTTCCACCAAAATCTATAGCACATTGTGCTAAACAATCATCCATTGGAAGGACAAAACCATATCTATCAATACCAACTTTATTAGACAAAAGTGAATTAAATGCCTCACCTAACAGAATTCCAGTATCTTCAATGGTATGATGTTCATCTACATTTAAATCACCATTTACAGTTAAATCTATATCTATGAGTGCATGTTTTGATAACTGATCTAACATATGATCAAAAAAAGAAAGTCCTGTGTTTATATTACTTTCTCCAGATCCATCTAAATTCAATGATAATTTAATTTTTGTTTCTTTAGTATTTCTTGTAAAATCTGATTTTCTTTCTAAACCCTTCAAATATTCATAAATATTTTTCCAACTTGAAATAGTTTTAGAATTATCTATTTTAGACTTAGACTCAGAAAAATAAATTGAGCCACAACCAATATTGTTAGCAAATATTAAATCTGTTTCCCTGTCCCCTATTACAAAGGATGATTTTAAATCAATTGTGCTATCATTAATGTATTTTGTTACAAGGCCTATACCAGGTTTTCTAGTTGGGAGATTTTGGTCTTCAAAGCTGGTATCAATTAAAACATCAATAAAACTTACATTTTCATTACTTAATGAATCAATTATAAAGTTTTGAACTGGCCAAAAAGTATCTTGTGGGAATGAGTCTGTTCCTAAGCCATCTTGGTTTGTAACTAAAACTAAATCATAACCTAGTTCATTATTAATTTTTTCAAGATATTTAAAAACTCCAGGGATAAATGATAGCTTTTCAAAACAATCCAACTGTTTATCTATCTCAGGTTCAACCACAATTGTTCCATCACGATCTAAAAAAATTATTTTTTTCATATTTTTTTAAGTGTATTAATTAAAATTTTGTTCTGTTTGGGAGTTCCAACAGTAATCCTTAAACAATTTTCACAACCTTTAACACTAGATCTATTTCTAACAACAATACCATGGTCAATGATCTGTTTGTATCTTTTGTTAGCATCATCTACTTCAATCAATAGAAAGTTAGAGTTAGAGGGAAATACAGTTGAAACAAAATCTAATTCTTTCAATTTTAGTTCTAAAGACTTTCTTTCATTTATTGTTTCATTAACTTGATCAATATCAACATATTGTTTTGTTAAGGATTCGATTGCCTTTTTTTCAGTTAGGGAATTAATATTGTAAGGTGACTTTACCTTTTTTAAATAGTAAATTATTTCTTCATTCGAATAACCAACACCTAGTCTAATTCCTGCTAAACCTATAGCTTTAGAAAATGTTTGACTTATTATCAAATTATTGTAAGAATATATTTTATTTAAAAACGATTCATTAGAGTAGTCAACATAGGCTTCATCAATAAAAACAATTCCTTTAAAAGATTTAATAATTTTTAATATGTCATCTTTATTAAATTTGTTTCCAGTAGGATTATTGGGATTGGTTATAAAAATAATTTTAGTCTTTGAATTAAATCCTGAAATAACTTTATCAATATCAATTTGAAAGTTTTTATCTAATTGAATTTTTATATTTTCTACATCATTAATTTTCGAAGAAACATTATACATTCCATATGTAGGATTTAAAGTAATTATGCTATCTACAGCAGGTTTACAAAAAACACGTATTACTAAATCAATTAATTCATCTGTTCCATTACACAGAACTAAATTTTCAGTTTTAATATTTTTATAACTAGAAATTAATTTGGTTAATTGAATGTGCCTATTATCAGGATATCTATTTAAGTCACTTTGATATGAACTTTCATTTGCATCTAAATAAATAAAATCATTAGAAGAATTAAATTCATCTCTAGCAGAAGAATATGGTGATAAGTCAATAATATTTCTTCGTACTAAATCTTTAATTTTCATCATCATTGGTTCTAATTGAAACTGCTTGTTTATGTGCATCTAAACCTTCACTCAAAGCCATAGTTTGTATTGCACTTGAAATTGAGTTTAATCCCCTTTTTGAAATTTTTTGAAATGTTATTGTTTTAAAAAAACTATCAGTATTAACGCCGCTATATTGTTTTGCATAACCATTTGTGGGTAATGTATGATTTGTTCCTGAAGCATAATCACCTGCACTTTCTGGAGTATAGTTTCCAATAAATACTGATCCAGCACTTGATAAATTTGATATACAATATTCCTCATTTTCAACATTAATAATGTAATGTTCAGGAGCATATTCATTAATAAATTCGATTGCATCATCAATTGATTTGAAAAAAATTGATTTAGAGTTTTCGAGTGATTTATTTATTATTTTTAATCTACTAAGAGAGTTTTTTTGAATGTTTAATTCTTTACTAACCTGATCTATTAGGTTTTTCGAATTACTTACCAAAACAACTTGACTGTCTATTCCATGTTCTGCCTGAGATAATAAATCTGCAGCAACATATTTAGGATTAGCAGAATTATCTGCAAGAATTAATAACTCACTTGGACCTGCAGGCATGTCAATAGAAATACCGAAATTCATTGAATATTGTTTTGCTTCTGTAACATATTGATTACCTGGTCCAAATATTTTATCAACTTTAGGAATAGATTCAGTACCAAAAGTCATTGCAGCAATTGCTTGAGCTCCACCAACCATAAAAACATCTTTTATTCCACAAACTTTACATGCATAAAGAATCTCAGGCGAAATCTCAAGATTTTTATTAGGAGGTGAACATAAAATCTTGTTTGAACATTTTGCTATTAAAGAAGGTATACCCAACATTAAAACTGTAGAAAATAATGGAGCTGTTCCACCTGGAATATAAAAACCAACATTATTAATAGGTCTCTTTTCTTGCCAGCAATGTATTCCATCTTGAATTTGTATTTTCTTCTTAGTTATAACTTGAGAGCTATGAAACTTGTATATATTTTTGAAAGCTAAATCAATAGCATTCTTGAGATCTTTGGATATTCTTGATTCAGATTCAAAAATTATTTTTTTTTCTACTTTTATGACATCATTTTTGATTTTATCAAATTTAAATGTGTAGTTTTTAATTGAAGCATCACCATTTTTTTTAACATTTTTAAAAACCTCTGAAACAGTTTTAACAATTGACTTATTATTGAAATAAGGTCTTTTTACTAAAGATTTCCAATCTGATTTATTTGGATTTAGAACATTTATCATTACAAAACCATTTTTTCAATTGGACATACAAGAATATCCTCTGCTCCAGCATCTTTAATCGAGTCAATGGATTCCCAAAATTTATCATCATCAATAACAGTATGTAATGATGACCATCCATCCATTTCAAGTGGAAGAATTGTCGGACTTTTTAAAACAGGCAATAGGCTTGATACAGTTTTAATTTTATCGTTAGGAACATTCATTAAAATATATTTTGACTGTTTAGCTCGAAGAACAGAATTTATTCTAAAAATAAGTTTATTTAATATTTCACTTTTTGATATATCAAACGATTTAGAATTACATAAAACAGCCTGAGAATCAAATATGGTTAATACTTCTTTCAAATTATTTTT
>NTKN01000033.1 GCA_002457715.1 Cryomorphaceae bacterium MED-G14 | reverse complement strand
TCATAAGACAGGCAAAAAGATTAGCTCTTACATCACGAGCATTTTACAATAGTGAGCTTGGTGATGCACTTGAATATATAACATCAACCTTTGGTTACGACAAAATGCTTCCCATGAACTCTGGCGCGGAAGCAGTAGAAACAGCAATAAAAATTTGTAGAAAATGGGGTTACGAGGTAAAAAAAATCAAAGAAAATAAAGCTAAAATTGTTGTTTGTGATGGAAATTTTCATGGAAGAACTATTAGTTTAATTTCTTTCTCCTCAAGTGAAAAAAGCAAAAAAAATTTTGGACCACTAACTCCTGGATTTGAAATAATTGAATATAACAACGCTTCTGCTTTAAAAAAAATCTTAAAGAAAGATAAAAATATCGCTGGTTTCTTAGTAGAACCAATTCAAGGTGAAAATGGAGTTGTAGTTCCGGACGATGGATATCTAAGTAATTGCAAGGAATTATGTGAAAAATACAATGTTCTATTTATCGCTGATGAAATTCAAACCGGAATATGTAGAACTGGAAAACTTTTAGCTTCATGGCATGAAAATATAAAACCAGACCTAGTGATTTTAGGAAAAGCGCTGTCTGGAGGTTTTTATCCTGTTTCTGGTGTTCTAACATCAAAAAAAATTATGAGTATAATGAAGGTTGGGATGCACGGCTCCACTTTTGGGGGAAGTCCTTTAGCTGGAGCAGTATCAAAAGCTGCAATCAAATACGCTGTTGATTATAAACTGTCAAAAAAGTCTGAAATTTTAGGTAAGGTTTTTAGAGATGCTTTGTGGGATATTAGTAAAACAAGAAAAATAATTAAAAATGTCAGAGGAAAAGGCCTTCTTAATGCAATTGTTTTGGATTGTGATTTAAATTCTAAAACACCATGGGAAATATGTCTAAAGCTTCAAAAGAATGGTTTATTAGCTAAACCTACCCAAGGAAATAAAATAAGATTTGCTCCACCTCTAATTATTACAAAAAGACAGTTAAAAAAAGCTATAAGTATAATTGATGAAAGTTTAAGAGATTTTTAATTTATGAGATTAAATATTCAAGATGAAACAAGTATGCTAAAAACAGTAATACTTGGAAGAGCTGATACAATTGGGAATAAACCAAAATTAAATCAAACTTATGACCCATCCTCATTATTAAATCTTAAAAAAGGAACATATCCGCTTAAATCTGATTTAGTTAAAGAATTAAATACATACAAGATAACTTTAAAAAAAAATAGAATTAAGGTCTTAGACCTTGATAAAATTTTAAATTGTAATCAAATCTATGCAAGAGATATTGGTTTTGTTATACAAGGATTTTTTTTTATATCCAACATAATCCCTCAAAGAGGAAGAGAAATTAATGGTCTTAATTCTATACTTTCAGAAATTGATAATTCAAAAATAATTAAACTTCCGGAAGAGGTTCATATTGAAGGAGGTGATGTTATTTTAGATAACGATAATATATTTTTAGGATATTATAATAAACCTGATTATAAAAAACAGAAAACAGCGCGAACCAATATAAATGGTGTAAAATATTTAGAAAATTTTTTCGGAAAAGAGAAAATAAAATCATTCGAGCTTAATAAATCAATGGTTAATCCGAAAAAAAATGCGCTTCATTTAGATTGTTGTTTTCAACCAGTAGGAAAAAAATTAGCAGTCATTTGCAAGGATGGTTTTAAAAAATTAAATGATTACGAATGGTTAATTGATTATTATGGAATTGAAAATATATTAAATTTAAGTAGCAGTGAAATGAGTTTAATGATGTGTAATTTTTTTTCAATATCACCTGAAAAAGTAATTACTGACGTTAGGTTCAAAAAACTAAATTACTGGTTAAACTCAAAGAATATTAAAACTATTGAAATCAATTTAAGTCAAACCTCAAAACAAGGAGGGTTATTTAGATGCACTACTCTACCACTCTTTAGAAAAAATGATATTAACTAATAAAATTATGATGGTTAGACCTAACACTTTTAGGTCAAACGAAGAAACATTAAAAAATAATTTCTTTCAAAAAAAATTTTCAAAATCAGAACAAAAAAACCTGAAAATTAAAGTATTGAAAGAGTTTGACGATCTAGTATATAATTTAGAAAAAAATAATATAAATGTTTCTATTAATCAAGGAAGCTTGATTCATGAAAATCCGGATGAAATTTTTTCCAATAATTGGATAATATTTGATGAGAATAAAATTGGTATTTTTTCAATGTTTGCGAAAAACAGAAGAACTGAAATAAATAATGATTATGTTAAATCACTATCAAAAAACAACTACAAGTTTTTTGATTATTCTAAATATGCCTTAAAAAATATATTTTTGGAAGGAACTGGAAGTATGGTTCTGGACAGAGAAAACAAAAAGGCATATTGCTGTATTTCTCAAAGATCAAACAAATCACTTTTTTTACAATTTTGCAAAGATTTTAAGTACGAGCCGATATTATTTAACGCGTATCAAAATGTAAATGGGAAAAAAAAATCCATCTATCATACAAATGTGATGATGTCAATCGGTCCAAAAATTTGTGTAATCTGTTTAGATTCTATTGATAATAATTTTGAAAAAAATATTGTCATAAATAACCTTGCTACTAACAATAAAATATTAAGCATTAGCAATAAACAAATGGAATCATTTGCAGCTAATATTATTTTTTTAAAATCAAATACTAATGTTCAAATAGTAATAAGCGAAACCGCTATCAATTCCTTAACCAATTTTCAAATAAACGAACTTGAAAATATTGGAAATATTATTAAATGTGAAATACCTACGATTGAAAAATTTGGAGGAGGTGGTGTGAGATGCATGATTACTGAGGTGTTTTAAGAAAAAATTAAAATTAGGTTTTTGTAAAATATTAAAATACATTTACTATTATCAACTAGCTTCTCATGCCTGAAAATCACGTAATAGAATTTTTGTCTAGTGAATGGATAAGAAATACATCATTTACTGTTTTAATAATTCTTCTATACTTACTAATTGGTAAATTTTTAAAAACAAATGACAAATTAAAATTCGCAAAAATTATTTCTATAATTTTAATTATTACCACATTAACAGGACATTCAAGAAACATAATTAACGGCTACTGGAACATTAGCGAGAATCTTCCACTTCAATTATGCGGAATTTCAAATTTAATCGGATGTTTCATATTATTTATTCCAAAAAATAAAACATTGTTCGAGTTTTTTTATTACGCAGGCATAATTGGAGCAATTCAAGCTTTTTTGACACCTCAGATCAATAATTTTGATGGGACAAACTATGAATATGTTGAATATTATATTTCCCATGGAGGAATTTTACTTCTACCGATTTATATGATAAATAATTTAGGTTATGAACTTCGTAAATTTTCATGGCTAAAAGTTTTAATTTATTTAAACATATTATTGATTTTTATTATGCCACTTAATTTTAAAATAAATTCAAATTATATGTATTTAGCATATCCTCCCAATGTTGATAATCCATTAATAATTGGAGAATGGCCATATTATATTATGTACTGGGAGATTATAATTGTCATTTTTACATACACACTTTACGTGATAAGCACCAGAAAAAAAACTTAATGAAATCGCCTATAGAAGTGTTTTCAGATTGGGTAGATCTAGGAAAAGATGTTGGGATGGAAAAAAACCATTTTGAGCCAGTTTTAGAAATGATTAATCTCTTTAAAAGTAAAAATGAGTTTACAAGTATAGATGCTGGATGTGGGAATGGTTGGCTCGTACGATATTTATCTAATTATAAAAAATGTAAAAGTATTATTGGTGTTGATGGTTCGTTAAAAATGATTGAAAAAGCAAGATCTTTAGATAAAAATAATAAGTATTTCTGCTATGAGCTATCAAACTGGAATCCCAAATTGAAAGTTGATGTAGTTTTTTCGATGGAGGTTTTTTACTATTTTAAAAAACCAGAAAAATTAATTAAACAAATTCATGATAAGTGGATAAAAAAAAATGGAAAATTAATCATGGGCATTGATCATTATTTAGAAAATGAAGAATGTCATGGATGGAAAAATAAAATTAATATAAGCACCATGAAATTAATTAGTAAAAATGAATGGATTAAATATTTTGAAGAATCTGGATTTTCAAAAGTAACAGATTACCAATTTTGTGCAAAAGATAATTGGAAAGGAACTTTAGTTATTGAAGGTACTAGAGTTTAGGTAAATGGAATCCATTTTAATTGTTCCCCCATAGATATTGAATACATTCTTATAACCATTTTCGATTAAAAATTGTGATGCAATACCACTTCTTCTTCCTGATCTACAGTATAAATAAATTTCTTTATTTTTTGATATTTTTAGTAAATTAGTCTCGAAATTTTCATTATAAAAATCAATATTAATTGCTTCAATAGCTTGTCCGGTTTTAAATTCTTCAGGTGTTCTCACATCAATTAAAATCTTACTTGATTTCTTTTTATAGTAGCTTGAAAAAGTAGCTTCTTTTTGTACATTCATTTTAGAACAAGAAAAAAAAATAAAAAAGGTAAGAAAGCAAGAAAATATTCTTAACATGGAATTAAACAATTTTGAATTCCAGCATAACCTCTATTAATATCAATTATATCATTAAATCCATTCCTTTTAAGTATTGAGGCTGCAATCATACTTCTATATCCACCTGCACAATGAACATAAATTTTTTTGTTTCTATCAATTTTTTCAAAATTTGATTGAAGACTTGATAAAGAAATTTTAATTGAATGTTCTAAAGCTGAATTTGATATTTCAGATTGCTTTCTTACATCAAGAATGTAAACATCATTCATAATTTCGATGAAGGATTCAGGATCAATATTTTTAATATACTCACATTTATTATTAGTATCTAACCATGTTTTAAAACCACCTTCTAAATAACCTAAACAATTATCAAAACCAACACGTGAAAGTCTCGTTATTGCTTCTATTTCTTTACCCGGATCAACAATAAGTAAAATTTTAGTTTTAGTATCTTTTAAAATTTCACCAACCCATGGCGCAAAATTTCCATTTAAACCAATAAAATATGAGTTAGGTATATGTCCAATACTAAAATCGTAGGGTGATCTAGTATCCAAAATAATTGTATTTTTTATGTTATTTAACTTAATAAATTCCTTAACATCTAAACCTCTGTGAGATTTTTGTATTATATATTCTAAATCATTATAACCATTTTTGTTCAAACGAACATTTTGAGGGAAATATTCAGGAGCATCCAACATATCTTCAGTAAGAATATCTATAAATTCTGATCTTGAGCAGCTTCCATTTAGGGCATAATTAACTTTTTTTTGATTACCTAGAGTGTCAAAAGTTTCTTTCATCATATTTTTTCCACAAGCAGAGCCAGCACCATGAGCTGGATAAACAATTACATCATCAGATAGATTAGAAATTTTGTTTTGTATTGAGTCAAATAGCATTCCAGCTTGAATTTCAGGGTTCATATTGGAGTTTTCTTGAGCTAAATCAGGTCTACCAACATCACCAAGAAATAGTGTGTCACCAGTAAAAATAGAATGATTTTTTCTATTAGCATCCATTAGCAAATAAGTAGTACTTTCAATAGTATGACCAGGAGTATGTAGTACTTTTATAGTTAAATCTCCCAACTTAAATTCTTGTGAGTCATATGCTTGAATTGACTTAAAATCTGTATCAGCCATGGGACCAAATACAATTGGAGCCTTAGTGAGTTTAGATAATGAAATATGACCGCTTACAAAATCAGCATGAAAGTGTGTTTCAAATATATACTTGATCTTGGAATTAGTTTCTTTAGCTTTTTCTAAATATAAGCTACTTTCTCTCAAAGGATCAATAACTGCAGCTTCCCCATTACTCTCGATAAAGTAAGAAGCTTGAAATAAACAACCTGTATAAATCTGTTCAATTTTCATATATCAAAAATAAAAATATTATAATTGATAACAATTTTTTAACTTAAAAGAGTGAATTATGGAATAATTACAGAAAGCGTTGTAGCAGTCAGAAAGATTGATAACAGCAAGTCTGAAATGGTTAATCAACTTCTTTTTGGAGAGACTTTTAAAATACTAGAAAATAAAGAAAAGTGGTCATATATTTCATCATCACTTGATAGATACTGTGGTTGGATTGAAAAAATTAATATTAATGAAATTTCGAATGAAGATTTTAAATTAATAAATAGAAAAAAATACTTTTTAGATCAAGAGCTGGAAATTGTTAATCCAATTAACAATTCTCGACAATTATTACCAATTGGATCCCAAATAAGTTCATCATTTTTTCTCAAGATATCTACTTCATTAGAAAATAATACATCCAAGTTAAATCCAATGATATTTATAAACTCACCTTACCTATGGGGAGGTAAGACAGTTTACGGGATTGACTGTTCTGGCTTTGTACAAATAGTCTTTAGAAGCTTTGGTATTTTACTACCGCGTGATGCAAAAGATCAGATTAATCATGGAAAAACAGTTGAATACGACTCAATTAAAATAAATGATTTATGTTTTTTTGGTGAAAACACTAAGAAAATTACCCATGTCGGAATTTATATTGGAAATAATGAAATAATTCATGCATTCGAAAAAGTAAGAGTTGATAAATTAAATAATAAAGGTATAATTAACGCTATAACTCTAAAGAAAACTCATACTTTACAGGCCATCAAACGTAATTTTTAATTTTCTATTTCAGAAATTTTTGCTGAAACAGCTCTAAAACCATCATTATCTCCAATAACTCCATAAATATTTTTTAATGTATTTAAAGCACTAAGGTTTTCTGGCGAAATTCCTATTAAATCTTCCAAAAATGGAATACATTTCTTATACAAATCTTCTCTTTTGACTTTTAATTCATCATATCTTAAATTATCACTTCTTGATGTTCCTAAGTTGTTCATTTCATCTATTATAGATTTTTCACCTTTAAGAATTTCGGAAACTAAATTTAAATAAGCATCTACGTAGTCAGGCTTAAGTGAAATAGCTTTCTGATAATAAGTTATAGCGTCATCTATTTCTCCCTGTTCACTCGAGATAACTCCAAGATTGTAATATAAAATACCATTTTCCGGCTCTTTAGTAATTGCAAGCTCCATTAATGATTTAAATTTGAGTCGATAATTTCTTCTTTGAATTGAGTCATTTGATGAATTACTTAATCTTATATACAAGTCTGCTTCGTTTAAGATAAGACCTGTGTCTTCAGGTTGAATGTTTCGAGCCTCATTAATAGCTTTTATAGCAATGTCGTTTTTTCCCTGTTGTACAAAAATTAGTGCTATGTTCTTTACAATCTCTGGATATCTTGATGGGGTTTGACCAACTCTTGGGTTTATATAATCTTTTGATTTTTGTAATACTTTATATTGGCTTTCATCAACTTTTTCTTCAACACCAGTGCTTTTATTTGTAACATAAAATTCATCAACAATACCAGTATAATTTAATTCTTTGAGTTCAAGATAATGTTTAAGAGCTACATCATAATTTTTTGAATTGACTGCACTTCCAGCGGCAAAATATAAATAGTCTATATTGTTATCTTTATCTAGATTGTAAGCCATAAATAGCTTATTAGATGCATCTTCGAATTTTTCATTTTGGTTATCTTCAACTGCTGAATTTACTAAAGATGTCTCAATATTGGATTTTAATATTCCAATCTCAATCTTGATGGTGTTTGAATAGTTAGAACTTTCAATAGATTCAAGAGAGTTGTAAGAAAAAATAGCATCTTTAAAATTTTTGAGTTCAGTAGAAACTTTGGCTTTCTTATAATAAAAATCTGCTTTGTATTTATCCTCAGAAGAAAGAACAAGTGATTCTATTTCAGACAACTCACTAAGTGCTTCTTCAAAGAATGATTGAGATATTAATTTATCTACTTGCTTTAGTTCTTTTTTTTGAGAGTTTAAATTAGATACGAATAAGGTAATTATTAATAAAGCTATCTTTTTCATTTCTCAAAAATACATTAATTTATTTATTCTTCTTCTACTACTTTAATGCTATCAATGTCTTGAACATCATCTTCATCTAAAACAACTTTAGCAACAGCCGCTATTGAATCAGAGTCTTTTATGTTAATTAATTTAACACCCTGAGTAGCTCTACCCATGACTCTAAGATCTGAAACTTCCATTCTTATTGCTATTCCAGATTTATTAATAATCATTAAGTCATCACCATCTGAAACATTCTTAACTGAGACTAAGCTTCCAGTTTTATCTGTTATTGAAATTGTTTTTACACCTTTACCACCCCTGTTAGTTATTCTATAATCTTCAAGACTAGATCGTTTACCATATCCATTTTCAGAAACAACCAATATATCACTATCCATATCATTTACAGAAATCATTCCTATCACTTCATCAGAATTATCTTTTAATTTAATTCCTCTGACTCCTGATGCATTTCTACCCATTGGTCTTGTTTTACCCTCTTCAAACCTTATGCATTTTCCTGATTTTACAGCTATTAAAACCTGTGAGTTACCAGTTGTTAATTTTGCCTCAAGCAATTCATCATTATCCTTAATTGTTATTGCATTTATCCCATTTGATCTGGGTCTAGAATATTGTTCAAGAGAAGTTTTTTTAACTTGACCTTTTTTAGTACACATTATAACATAATGGCTATTAATGTAAGCCTCTTCTTTAAGATCCTGAGTGCAAATAAACGCCTTTACCTTATCATCAGGCTCAATATTAATTAGGTTTTGTATTGCTCTTCCTTTAGACAACTTACTTCCCTCAGGTATTTCAAAAACCCTCATCCAAAAACATTTACCTTTTTGAGTAAAAAATAGCATGTACTGATGATTAGTTCCAACAAATAAATATTCTAAAAAATCTTCATTTCTAGTAGTTGAACCTTTTTGACCAACCCCACCTCTATTTTGTGTTTTGTATTCTGCAAGTGATGTTCTTTTAATATAACCAGCATGAGAGATAGTAATCACAACTTTTTCATCAGGAATCATATCTTCAATACTGAGTTCACCACCTGAAAATTCAATAATTGACTTTCTATCATCACCATGTTTTTCTTTAATTTCAGAAAGCTCATCTTTAATGATTGACATTCTTCTATCTTTACTGTCAAGAATATCCTTTAGATCTTTAATTAATTTTAATAAATCGGCATGTTCATTTCTTAATTTATCTTGTTCAAGACCTGTCAGTTGCCTAAGCCTCATCTCAACTATTGCTTTTGCCTGTAATTCTGAAAGTGAAAATTCTTTAATTAAGTTTTCTCTAGCATTATCTGCGTTAGATGAAGATTTTATTATTTCAATTACTTTGTCAATATTATCAGATGCTATAATTAAACCATCTAGAATATGAGCTCTTTCTTCAGCTTTTTTTAAATCATATTTAGTTCTTCTAACAACAACATCATGCCTATGATCTACAAAATACTTTATCATCTCTTTAAGATTTAAAAGCATTGGTCTTCCATTAACCAAGGCAATGTTATTAACACTGAAAGAGGATTGTAATTGAGTATACTTGTATAGAGTGTTTAAAACTATGTTTGGAATTGCATCTTTTTTAAGAACATATACAATTCGCATACCTTTTCTATCAGATTCATCTCTAATATTTGCAATTCCTTCAATTTTTTTGTCATTAACTAATTGAGCAGTTTTTTGTATCATATCAGCCTTGTTGACTTGATATGGAATTTCAGTGACAATTATACATTCTCTACCGTTAACTTCTTCAAAAACCGCTTTTCCTCTCATTACAACTCTACCTCTACCTGTGTTAAAGGCATCTCTTACGCCCTCATATCCATAAATTACGCCGCCAGTAGGGAAATCGGGAGCTTTAATGTAATTAATCAATTCATCAATGTCAATATTGTTGTTATCAATGTAAGCTATAGTTCCTTCAATAACTTCAGATAGGTTGTGTGGTGGCATATTAGTTGCCATACCAACCGCAATCCCTGAGGCACCATTAACTAATAAATTAGGTATCTTGGTTGGTAAAACAGTTGGTTCATTTAACGAATCATCGTAGTTAAGTTGAAAATCAACCGTATCCTTATCAAGATCTTCAACCATTTCTTCAGAAATTTTCTTTAGTCTAGCTTCAGTGTATCGCATAGCTGCAGGACTGTCACCATCAATAGAACCAAAGTTTCCTTGACCATCAACAAGCATATATCTTAAACTCCACTCTTGCGCCATTCTAACCATAGTATCATAAACTGAACTATCGCCATGAGGATGATATTTACCAAGTACCTCACCTACAATAAATGCAGATTTTTTATATTTACTGTTTGATCTTAAGCCCAATTCACTCATTCCAAACAAAACCCTTCTATGAACAGGCTTTAAACCATCTCTGACATCAGGTAATGCTCGAGAAACAATAACTGACATCGAATAATCAATATAAGCAGATTTCATTGCTTCTTCAATATTTATAGGGATCAATTTTTCGCCTTCAGACATAATTTTAGTATATAATTCAAATATAATTATAAGCTCAAAATTTCAACAAACTAACAGAGATGAATTTGATAAACTTATTAACATTATTTTAAAGATTTAAACATTATTTAATTTTAGTATATAGATTAATATTTTTTATTTATAATTTTATAGAATGGATGATAATTTTTCTTCAAGAGTTAAAGATGTAATCACTTACAGTAAAGAAGAAGCAATTCGTTTGGGACATGATTTTATTGGAACTGAACATTTATTACTTGGAATTCTTCGAGATGGTGGTGGAAAGGCAATAAAAATATTAACCTCTTTAGAAATAGATCTTGATTTTTTAAGAAAAAAAATTGAGATTTTGAGCCCTCCTAATCCAATAATGAATTTTGAGGAAAATCTAAGAAAAAACCTTCATTTAACAAGGCAAGCTGAAAGAGCATTAAAAACAACTTTTTTAGAAGCAAAATTGTTTCAAGGAAGTTCAATTAACACTGCACATTTACTTTTATGTATATTGAGAAATGAGAATGATCCAACAACCAAACTCTTGGAAAAATTAAATCTCAATTACGAGATTGTTAAGGACCAGTTTAAAGAACTTATCTCTGAAAGCAATGAGGGATTTGAAGAAGTTTCTTCATCAAGTACTTATGAAGAAGAAAACGATGACAATAATGATGATTCAATTGAACAAAACCCTTTTACTGTAAAATCTGGTTCTTCAAAATCTAAAAAATCTAAAACACCTGTTTTAGACAATTTTGGAAGAGACTTAACTGCTTTCGCAAATGAAGGAAAACTTGATCCTATTATCGGTAGAAATAAAGAAATAGAAAGAGTTTCACAAATATTAAGCAGAAGAAAGAAAAACAACCCTCTACTAATTGGTGAACCTGGTGTTGGAAAATCAGCAATTGCAGAAGGTTTAGCTCTTAGAATAATTGAGAGAAAAGTTTCTAGACTGCTTTATAATAAAAGAGTTATTTCACTTGATTTAGCTAGTGTAGTCGCGGGTACGAAATATAGAGGACAATTTGAAGAAAGAATGAAAGCAGTAATGAATGAGCTTGAGAAAAATAGAGATATTATTCTTTTTATAGATGAGATACACACAATTGTTGGTGCAGGTGGAGCTATGGGAAGTTTAGACGCATCAAACATGTTTAAACCTGCACTTGCAAGAGGTGAAATACAGTGTATTGGAGCAACAACTGTTGATGAATATAGAAAGTATATTGAAAAAGATGGTGCTTTAGAAAGAAGATTTCAAAAAATTATGGTTGAACCAACCTCAATAAGTGAAACTATTGAAATATTAAAAAATATTAAGGATAAATACGAAGATCATCATAACGTAAAATATACTGATAGTGCAATAGAAGCATGTGTAAAATTAACTGACAGATATATTAATGACAGAAATCTTCCTGATAAGGCTATTGACGCTATGGATGAAGCAGGATCTAGAATTCATATAACTAACATGGATGTTCCCAAAGAGATCATTGAACTTGAAGAAAAATTAGAGAATGTTAGAGAAAAGAAAAATTCTGTTGTAAAAAATCAAAAATACGAAGAAGCTGCTAAGCTTAGAGATGATGAAAAAAAATTAGAAAAAAAATTAATTGATCAACAATTAGAATGGGAGAATGATTTAAAGAAAAAAAGGGAAATAGTTAGTGAAGATGTTATAACTGAAGTGGTATCGCTTATCTCTGGAATTCCGCTGAAAAAAATTGATAATACAACTAATCAGAAATCCATTAATTTTGATTTAGAAAAGAATCTAAAGGAGAGTATTATTGGTCAAGATGACGCAATCAATGTACTAGTTAATGCTATCCAAAGAAATCAAACTGGTTTAAAAGATCCTAATAAACCAATTGGTTCATTTATCTTTCTTGGGCAGACAGGTGTTGGAAAGACTCAATTAGCAAAAAATTTAGGTCAAGAATTATTTAACAGTAAAGATTCACTTATCAGGTTAGACATGAGTGAATATATGGAGAAATTTTCAGTTAGTAGATTAATTGGTGCTCCTCCAGGTTATGTAGGATATGATGAGGGAGGACAATTGAGTGAAAAAATCAGAAGAAAACCATATTCCATAGTTTTATTAGATGAAGTTGAAAAGGCTCATCCTGATGTTTTTAATATGATGTTACAAGTTTTGGACGACGGCTATCTCACTGATAGTGTTGGTAGAAAAGTTGATTTTAAAAACACTGTTATTATTATGACATCAAACATTGGAACAAGGAAGTTAAAAGATTTTGGTACAGGTGTTGGTTTTGATACTGAATTTAGAAAAAAAGAAAAAAATAAATTATCTACTGAAATACTTAAAAAAAGTTTAGGTAAAAAGTTTTCACCCGAATTTTTAAATAGAATTGATGAAATTATTGTATTCAACGAGCTTGAAGAAAAAGAAATTGAGAAAATAGTAAGAATTGAAATTAAAAAGTTTATTAATAGACTTTCTGAGATTGAATATAAAGTAAAAATTGATTCGAAAGCAATTACATTCTTAGCTTCAAAAGGATTTAATCAAGAGTTCGGTGCAAGGCCTGTTAAAAGAGCTATTCAAAAATATATTGAAAATGAAATAGCAAAAAGAATTGTGAATAATGAAATTAAAAAGAATGATTTAGTAAGTATTTCACACAATAAAGACAAATCTTCATTAGAATTTTCAGTTTCTTCCTAAAATCATATAGTTTTTTAAAGAAAATAATACCTTTGCTTTCTTAAATAACCAAAAAGTTTGAAAGTAATAAAATTTGGAGGATCTTCATTATCATCAAGTAAAAACATACTCAAAGTATTAAATATTATTAGAACTTATGAGTCTGATACCATAGTTGTACTTTCGGCTTTAGGAAAGACAACAAATAATATAATTGTCTGTGGAGAGCAAGCTGCAAACAAGAAAATTATTTACAAGGAATCATTCAAAAAAATAGAATCTTATCACTTTGAAATAATCAGAGAACTTGTAGATATTAACTATCAGGTTAAAATCTTGACTGAAGTTCAAAAAAAGTTTTTAGAGCTAGAAAATATTTTAGATGGTGTTTATGGGGTTGGAGAACTTAGTAAAACAATATTAGACAAAATATCATCTTACGGTGAATTACTTTCTTCATATATATTTTATGAAATTACTAGATTTAATAATTTAGACAGTGAATATTTAGATGCAAGGAAAATTATTTTTACAAAAAAATCAAAAGGCAACAGTCTTATTATAGACTTTGACAAAACATCAAAAAAGCTTGATGTTGTTTTAAATAAAAAAAATAGCTCTTTCTTAATTTTTCCTGGATTTATAGCTTCAAGTCACGATAAAAAAACCACTACACTAGGCAGAGGTGGTTCAGATTTTTCTGCTAGTATATTAGCTAATATCGTAAATGCCAAAAAACTAGACATTTGGACTGATGTAAGTGGTATGTATACTGCAAATCCTAAAATCGTAAAACAAGCTAAACCAATTTCTGAGTTATCATATGAAGAAGCTATGGAGCTATCTTATTTTGGAGCAAAAGTTATTTACCCTCCAACAATTCAACCGTTAATAGCTAAAAATATTCCGATTAACATTAAAAATACATTTAAACCAAAAGCTAAAGGCTCATTTATCGGAATTAGATCTAAAAATAAATTCTCAACCATAAAAGGCATATCACATATTGATAATATTTGTTTACTGACTCTTGAAGGAAGCGGAATGATTGGCACTCCTGGTTATTCAAAAAGATTATTCGAATGTCTCTCTAATGAAAACATTAATATTGTGATGATTACTCAAGCTTCATCTGAACATTCTATCTGTATTGGAATTAGCTCAAAAGATGCTGAAAAAAGTCAAACAATTATTTCTGAAGAATTTGAAAATGAAATAAACAACAAATCTCTTGATCCAATATCTATTGAAAATAATCTATGTATTGTTGCTTTAGTTGGTGATAAAATGAAGAATCACCAAGGAATTAGTGGAAAAATGTTTAGCGCACTAGGTAACAATAACATAAATGTCAAAGCTATTTCGCAAGGAGCTTCAGAAAGAAATATTAGTGCAGTTATTGAAGAAAAAAATATTAATAAAGCATTAAACACTCTTCA
>NTKN01000032.1 GCA_002457715.1 Cryomorphaceae bacterium MED-G14 | reverse complement strand
ATATCAATTGTATCTGTTTTGAAACCTATGTAACTAATCACTAGACTTTTTACATCTCTAATTTTTTGAATATTGAACTCCCCTTCAGCTTTAGTTATAGTTCCTTGGTTAGTATTAAGCCAATAAACATTAGCTCCTTCAATTGGAAAATCAACACCATTATCCTTAAAAAGAACTTTACCCGAAATAGTTTGGGAATAAGAGTAGTTTACTAGAAAAAAAAGAGCAAGAAATGCAATTCTTTTAATCATTGAACAAATAAACTTAAAATTAGGAAGAATAACTTTCAACTTTCATAGAAAAAGTTGCAAAATTTTGACATTTTTATGAAATCATGTTCTTTTTAAACTGAGATGGAGTAATACCAGTCTCTTTTTTAAAGTGATTAGACATGTGTGAAGGTGAGTTATAATTTAATAAAAAGGAAATTTGCTTTAGACTTTCATTCTCATAGCGAATTAATTCTTTGATTTTTTGAATTTTGCAATTCATTAAAAATCTTTCAATTGATTTTCCCTCAACTACAGAAAAAATTCTACTTAGATAGCTATAATTATATCCTAAAGTTCTTGAAATTTCATCAGACAACTTAGAATTATCAAAACTCATAGTTGAAACTTTAGAAACAATTAACTGCTTTATTCTTTCTACAATTACAGTTTTCTCATCTTCTAAAATTTCAAATCCTTTTAACTTTAATTTTGAATCAATAATCTTTAGATCATCTGCACTTACATCTTGATTAAGTTTAATATGACCAATTTCAACATTTTTATAGTTGATCTTTAAATCATCAAAAATTTGACTTACTGAATCAATACATCTAGGACAAACCATGTTTTTAATGACTATTCTATTATTATTAATCATACTTTTGTGAATATAATATCTTTTGATGGATTATTTAGAATTAATAGGCTGGATAGGAAATGTATTTGTAGTTATTTCATTTCTAAATAACGATACTTTAAAACTAAGATCTTACAACCTAGTTGGTGCATCATTGTGGTTAGTTTATGGAATTGTTGCTGGATCTTTTTCTATTATTTTTTTAAATATTGTAGTAATATCAATTCAAACTGTTAAAATATCTCAAATTATTAAGGAGAGGAAAAAGTCATAGTTTATTTATTTTTACCCAAAAGGGCAAAATATTTTTTCTTTCATATCTAAAAAATGGAGTTATATCAAATTCTCCTTCATTCAAATGAATATTTTCCATTAAAACATATCCATTATCATCTGTTTCAACTTTTTTACTGAATACCTGACTACCAACTTCAATTACCATTTGACCTGATTTTAAATTCAAATTATTAAACTTAAATCTAAAATTGTATTTTCCCTTATACACTTTAGTTCGCCAAAATCCAAAAATTTCGTTCTGTGCCCAAATACCTCTTTGTCCAGAAGCGTCATTTCTGTTTAGAAAACTAGGGTTTTCATACTCACTTCCAATAATTATTCTTGGCTTATTAATAATATTATTTGAATTAATTAATTCATTATAAATATTATCCATTTCCATTTTCATTTCAATAGCAACTTCCTTTTTATTATCAATTAAATTTTCAATTTCATATGGATCCCTATCAATATCAAAAAGTTCAAAACTTTCAATAGGTGAATCATAATTTGTATTTCCAACTAATTTATATTTTCCTTTATTTAAAGACATGTTTTGATATAATTCAGGGGATTTTCGAGTCCAATAAGAAAAAAATGATCTTTCTTCTAGGGGCTTATTTAGAAAATTTTTTCCATCAATTTTTATGTCTTTTGGAATCTCAATATCACATAAATTCAACAAGGAAGGTAAAACATCTATATGAGCTGATAAGCTATTAATATCTTTACCATTATTTCCATGAATTTTAGGAAATTTTAAATAAAAGGGTACTTTTATTCCTCCCTCATAAACTTTTCCTTTCAAACCTCTTAAATTAGATGCATATCTTTTTTGTTGAGCCCCATTATCTGTCATAAAAATTAGTATAGTGTTTTTATCGATTTTAAGCTCTTTTAATTTTTTAATTAACTTTCCTACATTATGATCAATATTAGTAATCATACCATATATTTTTTTTGCATCATTAATGTCTTTTTTTGACATTTTAATTTTTTCATCTTCATAAATCAAAGATGGATCTAAATCTTTATATAAATCATAATATTTTTCAGGTAGCTGTAATGGTGTGTGAGGAGCATTAAAAGATAAATAGCAAAAAAATTGATTAGACTTGTTACTTTCAATAAATTTTAAAGCTTCATCAGTGAAAATATCAGAGCAGTATCCATCATATTTTTTTTGCTCATTATTATGCCAAAGTATAGGGTCAAAGTAACTGCGGTTACCTGCATAGTAGTTGGTAAAATCTCCTACTTGACCTATACCTCCTGACAAATGAATTAATGATTCATTAAATCCTTGATCTGTAGGTCTAAATGGATAACTATCTCCTAAATGCCATTTCCCAAAAATACCTGTGTTGTAATTATTTTCTCTTAATATCTCAGATAAAGTTAGTTCATCCGTTGACATCATAGCTCCACCATTATAAGTATCAGTAACTCCTGTTCTCAAAGAATACCTCCCTGTAAGTAAACTTGATCTTGTAGGAGCACAAACTGGAGAAACATAAAAATTATTAAATCTAATACTTTGACTAGCTAGTAAATCCAGATTTGATGTAAGAATCTGACTATTATTATTAAATCCAATATCTCCATAACCCTGATCATCAGTGATAATAATAATAATATTTGGCTTTTGTTTTACCTTAGTACTACAGCCTAAATGGAGAGTAAAAATGAATAAAATGAATAAACCAATTCTCATTTATTATATTTTTTTGAAAGCTCTATTAATATTTTTTGTTGATCTTTATTTAAACCATCAGCCGTAAAAATTGAAACTCCTGATGCACCATTTTCTTTTGATATAACTATAGCTTTTTTTAAATCTTCAGGGATTCTCAAAGCAGGAGCGTATAAACCAGAAATCAGAGGAATATCAACATCCAAAGTTCCCTGCTTAGTTGCAAAACCTATCCAATTGATATTTTCTCTATAAAAATTTTGATAAAGCATTGGATATACTTGATCTAGATTCCAATCATTCCAAGCTTGCCTTACCATTTGTCTAGACATTTCAGGAAATGGAAAAACTGCAGCTGTTACTTTTTTATTTTTTGAATGTGATATTGTAATTATTTCATTTACCAATGAAGAAACAGCATTTAATCTAAATTGCCTCCACTCTGTTGATAATTCAGGGTTTTTAAAGTCTATGGGGTCTTTATCAAAAATTTTCTTAAACTTTTTTCTAGCTAGAGGATGATATCCAAAATCATACTCAGGTAATTCTTTATCTTGAACTATGTTATATTTGGGCTGTAAATCAGCACCTAAAATAACATCTGGAAATCTAACATAATCTAAATGAACAGATTCTAGACCATCAACTTCCATAAGTCTTTTAGCATTATTTATAATGTGATTTCTAGCATCAGGATGAAAAGGTGAGAGCCATTGATAATAATCCACATAAGCTCTATATTCTAAAGAATTCTGACCATTTCTGTTAACTGCATACCAATCTGGATTTTTGTTAGCTATGGTATCCCCAGGGCGATTCAATGTCCACATCCATCCATGAACCTTGATATTTTTTTTCTTGGCTAAGGGGATAATTTTTCTTAATACATCAGGCGAACCACTAACTAATATTTCAGAGATACCTAATGAATCATAATAATTTAATTTTTTTACCCATTTATCATTTTCAAATGAGTTCCCAGCTCCCGTCCATGTACTAAAGGTAAAATTCTTTTCATTGGAATTACATGATATTATTATTGAAAAAATAATTAAAACTAAATTGATTTTTTTCATAGTTGATTTCTACTAATAAGACCATTATGATCAATAGAATAATTTAAAATTCCAATTTCAAAATGTGTATTAATATTAAAACCTTGATCAGTTTTTGTAAAATAACTAAAAATTGTTTTTTTATTTATTTTTTCAGGATTAAAATTAATAATTGTTCCTTCTTTACTGTCCATCAGATATTTGTAATTACCAAATTTGATTTTCCTAAAAATTGTATATAATGTTTGTTCCAACTCAAGATCAGTTTTTAATGACAAATTTGAGTTTTCTCGATCATCATTAAAGACTAAAAATCCCCAGTTTTCAGGTATATGCATATTTATTTCTCCTTGATTTGTCCATACCCAATTATACTCAGGTAAAAATTTTCCATCAATTTTTTTTCTATAATATTTATTATTTTTTAGATCAAAATCCCAATTAACTCTAGAAAAATTTATTCTCCAAATATCACCAGATTGAACCTTTTTGTAAGATTTAGGTTTCTTTAGTAGGTTAATTTGATTTAAAGGAATTGCTATTTCAACTGTCCAATATTTATCTATATCATTTGGATTATTTAATGTTCCATTCACTGAAATAGCTGATTTTAATCCTTGAATATTCCAACTTGAATCAGCTTTACCTCCAAGTCTATATGGTTTATCCAAAAACAAATCCCATTCTGTTCCCAGTGCATTAATTTCAATCTCTCCATAGCTAAAAACATGATCATTAGGGTTAATAAATACTTCAAAGTCATTATTAAAGTAAATAACTTCATCTCTAATTTTAATGTCAGCCCAAATATGTTCTTCATATAATCGAGCGAAAACATATAAATTTTTATCATCCCATAGCATTTTGACATTAGTTTGCTGACTAGGAGTTTTAGAGCCTTCAATATCAATAAAATTGGATGTGTATAATGAATTATTCCATTCATTATCATTACCATCAATAATAATTTTATTTTTTGATTTATTAACAATATAAGTTTTAGGGATAATTACTTCGTCTGAAAGCTTTAGATTAACATATGATTTGTTTGAACATGATGTTATAAAAGCTATAAATAAAACCCAAAAAAATTTCATATTTCAGACAAATATATATGGGCAATAAATAAAAAATAATATCATTAGAGAAGGAATTACTGCAAAGGATACAGCTCCAGCTCCTAAATCTTTAATTAGACCTATTTTTTTACTGTATTCAGGATTAATAAAATCACATAATTTTTCAATTGAAGTATTCAAAGCTTCAATTGATAATATAAATCCAGACAGAAAAATCTGAATTATCCATTCATTAAAAGAAATTTCAAAATAAAAACCAGCAAAGACAAAAAATAAAATAAAAACGAATTGCACTTGAATTGAAGTCTCTGTAATTAGTAATAAACACATTCCTTTAAGCGCAGTAAATATTCTTTTAATTCTGATTTTTAAGAATTTAAACATTAAAGTTTTTTGATCTTGATGTTTCTAAATGACACTGGGTGACCTTCAGACTGCAAGGAAATATATCCCTCTTTCAATGGCATACCAATTTTATCAACAAAATTTAGTGGAACTTTATTACCTCCAACTTTTAGATTAGTATAAGTCAAGACTTTCTCACCTTCAACTATATGATGAATTAATGAGTCTGAATAAACAATTACTTCGACGTTAACCCAATCATCTTCGTGATAGGTCTTTGAGTTTGAATTAATACAGTGTTTTTTAGCTAATGAGTCATCAATATCAACATCAGTACCAGGAGTACAAATATTAGCAGTTGACCTCTCATCTTCACCCAGCCCACCTAACAGTTGAGTTTCAGCACTAACTGGAAACTCTTGATCAATAAGCATAGAACTTGGATGTTGACAATGTAGCATTATACCACTATTTTTGACAGACCAACCTGGAGCACCATTTAAATGTTCTCCACTGAACTTATAATCAAGGCTTAAGTGATAGTTTTTAAATTTTTCCTTGGTATAGAATATATGTCCAAATTTCTCTTCAAATTCATCATATTGTTCGTAAGAGACATTTATCTGTCCATCACTAGCTTTAAAAGTATCCTTGTAATTATCACCAAAGTCATGATATCTAATCTTCACTTCCCAGCCATCTAAAGATTCACCATCAAAAATTATTTTCCATTCATTTTCTTTGCTACAAGAACAAAAGACAATTAATATAAATACAAATATTTTTTTCATAATATAAAGTTGTTAAATAAAGTTAGTAAAAACATTTAACCCTTCAGACCAGCTGCTTTTAAAAATAATTCGAAAATTCTGTCGCCGAAAAAACTTCTTACAAATAACATTAACCTAGCACCATAGCCAACTAAATATCTCTTTTTTGGATTTTTTGACAAAATTATTTTTTCGACACATTTTGCAACAACAATTGGATGAGAACCAATTGGATTCTGAATATTTTTTTTCACTCCTCTTATCATAGCTTGATTTAATTTATGATAGGGTGATTTTTTTGAATTCTTTTCTAAATTTTCTAACATAATATTTCCAAATTCAGATACAATTATTCCAGGTTGTAATAATGAAATATTAATTCCGAATTTTTTAACCTCAAATCCTAAACAATCAGACCATCCCTCTATGGCATGTTTTGTTGAGTGATACCAAGACCCTAATGGAGTGTAAATTTTACCTCCTACTGAGGAAGTGTTAATAATTAATCCTCTATTTTTTTTTCTCATGTGAGGAAGTACTTCTTTTGTCATTCTTGCTAACCCAAATAAATTAACATCAAATTGATATTTAGCTCTATCTATTGATATATCCTCAACGGCTCCCCACAAACCAAAACCAGCATTATTCCATAATACATCAATTTTTTTTTCAATTTTAATTATATGTTCAACAACATTTATAATTTCATTTTCATTAGTTATATCAAGTTTTAAAGCAAATCCACCAGCACTTATAATAGGTTGCATTCTATCTAATCTTCTTGAACATCCATAAACTATAAATTTCTTTTTTGCAAGATATACTGCTGTTTCTAAGCCAATTCCTGAGGATGCTCCTGTAATTAAGATGACTTTTGACATTCCAATTTAAAATTTACATCCAACTTTTATTGGATATTTCTACTTTGTATATAAGGTTGTCAGTAATTAACTTTAATTTCTTAAAATCAATAAAGCTAAATCTTATCATACCTCCAGCAGTACAAATAGTTAAATCTGCTAAATTTAATCTTTTATACCAAATGTCTTGGTCAATAACAATAGATTGAATTTTGTGGATTTCAATTATTCTAGTTTTGATATCCCAAAATCCAGATTGAACTTTAATAAAATTTTCTGAAACACTTAAGAAACTATTTTTATAAAGTCTATAGGAAATTAAAAATGAAAACATTATAAAAATTAATTGAATTACCAAATAATTTATTGTTTCAAAAAAATTAAAAAAATAATTTAAAGTGAAGAATATAGCTGATGGTAAAATTCCTATCAAGAAAAGATTAACAAAAAACTTTCTGATATTTGGTTTAATTAAAATCTCATTTTTATCATTTGATTTATAAATAAATTGAAATATTTTTTTTCTATCAAAGGAATTTGCACCAGGAATGTAAACCTTTGAGCCATCATTTGATTTTTCACTTAAAGTGCTAATACTACTTGATGCTTGATAAATAACTATATTACACAAATCTATTTTATTTTGAATCCAATTTTGGGTATAAGAAAAAACTTGAACTTTATTGGGTGACATCAGTATAGTTTTTGAAGAAATTAAACCATAACTTACCGTCAAATTATTATTTAACTTTTTAGCAGAAAATCTGTAAAATTTAATTACAGTAGAAATTAAGTTTGATGAAAAAACAGCAAAAATAATGATCACCGTGTAAATTAAAATTGCAACAAATCCAAAATTTCCACTTTTAATGAATGAAGAAAAACTTGGAATTATGTTGATATTTAAAGCATTTAAATATTCAAGCGCTCCAAAAAACAAGGCTGCAATAAATCCTAAAGTCTGAAAATATCTCGATGTCAAACCAATTTTGATTAAAGTAAAAAAATCTATCTCTAGTTCGTCATCGTTAATTGTTTTTTTAATTTCAATTTTTGAGTTATTATTCTTTAAAAAATCGGTGAATTTTTTAATATCTAATGCTATATTTTTATCAACAGCTTTAATACTTACTTCTTTGGAGTCGGACCCAGCTGTATCCATTTGAATTTCATATAAATTGAGTATTTTATGAATAAAGTTTTGATTTAAATTTATTTGCTGAATCTTACTTAGTGGAACGCTTAATTTAGTTTTCTTAAAAAACCCTTTTTTTATAATAAAGTCATTTTTATCAAAATCAAATTGGAATGTAAAATATTTGAAATCAATGAATGTAATAACCGCGCTAATTAATGCGGTAATTAAAATTGTTATTATAAAAAAAACTATGTCAAAATCATTGATCATTGGAATAATTAATAAAACCAAAAAGTTTTTAACTATTTTTATGAATTTATCAAAGAAAATAACCAACATTCCTGTTTTCGATTGTCTTTGTTCAATAGAAAATGTTTCAATTAATAAATTATCAAGCTTAGACAAAATTTATTTTTTTAATTTTTCAATTTTTGCAGAAACGAATTCTTTCCATTTTTCTGCATCTTCTTTAGAAAGACCTTTAATGCTAATGTCTGTATACGATCCACCTGCAGTATAAAATTGAATAGATGATAAATCAAATATTCGTGAGATAAAACTTTGGTGGATGGCTAAATGCTGAATTCTATTATAAGGAATTATAGTGGTTGATGTAAAAATTACTCCCGATGAATATATCAAATCATGATCACGGAAAGCATATTTTTTTTTTTTAAAGCTAATCCCAGTAAAAGAAAATATGAATATGAAAAGAACTATAAATGAAATATAAATAGCAATTGAATAATTATCAAGAATTTCAATATTTGATATTATAACACAGCCAATAAAAGAAATTATAAACCATATAATTCTTTTAATCAACATAATGAATAGGTATTTATCTTCAATTTTTGATAATTCAACTTGTTCAACTTGAGGAATATTTTCTTTGAGTATTTTATTATTGCTAAAGGAGTTTTTCAAATTAATATTTTTAACAAAGATAATTAAGAGTCACTAATTATAGTTATGACTAAAAATTTAAAACAGATAAATTAAAATCATCATTAATACAAATGAAATAAAAAGGGATTAATCCAAAAATGCAATTGATTTTTTTTTTGGATTCATGAAAATAAAAAACCCCCATAAATGGGGGCTGTTCATCTAGTTAATTTGTTAAAAATTAACTAACAACTTTAACGTTAAAAGCATTCATGCCTTTTTTTCCTTCTTTTAGCTCATATTCAACTTCATCATCTTCATTGATCCTATCAATTAGACCTGTTGAATGAACAAAATACTCTTCACCTGACTCATTGTCTTTAATAAAACCGAAACCTTTGGTGACGTTATAAAATTTTACTTTTCCTGTGTTCATAAATAATAATATTAAACCGCGAATCTAGTTTAAATAATTCATTAATAGCATATAAATTTGAATATTTAACTTTATAATCTAATATTTATACTATGTCAAGCAAATTTTTTGGTAATAGAATACAAAAAAAATCTTCCAAGAATAAGGGGGTTAAACAAAATTTTAATAATAAAAATAATAAATCAAAATCATCTGGTGTTAGAAAGGTAGGAAGAGGGGGATAAAACTAAATTAAACTCTCTATAAACCAATAAAGACCAAAGAACCCTATTAAAATTGATGCAGGAATTTTAAGTTGATTATTACTTTTATATTTTCTAAAAATTAATCTAATTAAAATAAAAGCTGCTAATATAACTGTAAGTTGACCAATCTCAACACCAATATTGAAAGCTAGTAATAAAGAAATAAAATTATCTTTTGGTAAGCCATATTGTGAAAGTAAAGCTGCAAACCCAAGACCGTGAAGTAATCCAAAAATAAAAATAATTAAGGATCTCCATTTTGTAGTTTGCTTAAATAAACAATTTTCAAAGGCAACCCAAACGATAGATAGAAAAATTAACGGCTCAACAACAGACAATTGTAACTTAACAAATCCTAAAGCAGCAAGAGCTAATGTAATACTGTGAGCCAAAGTAAATGCTGAAACCTGTAATATTAAAGATCTAAATTTTAGAGTTGAAAAAAATAAACCAAGGACAAAAAGAATGTGATCAATACCCTGAGGAATAATATGCTCAAACCCTGCTTTAATAAAAATATAAACCTTTTTTATCCAAGTCATTGCATTAAGCCTTCGAATTCTTTGTCTTTTTAATGCAGCATTATATTCAGCAGCAATTTGATCATTTTCAAATGTTAGTTGACCACGTTCAATCTCAGATATAACAAGTCTTTCAGGATTATGAGAATTTGCTGTAAGACTTGTTAATAAAAAAATTAAAGTAAAACTTACTCTGTTTAATCTCATTTAGTGAGCATAATTTTAATCCGAAGATTCGTCCAAGCCTCTTACTTTTAAAAGTGGTTCTATAATTGGTTTACGACCTCTAAAGTTCACATATAGATCCATTGCTTCTTCAGTAGAACCTTTTTCATAAATCTCTTCTCTTAATCTTGATGAAAGATTTGAATCAAAAACATTTCCAATTTCCTTAAAAGCTTCAAAAGCATCAGAGTCTAGAACTGCTGCATGAATATAGCTGTAATAACCCGAAGAGTATCCACCTGAAAAAATATGAGCAAAGTATGTGCTTCGATATCGTGGCGCTATTTCATCAATCAAACCAATTTTTTTCAAAGATTTTTTTTCAAAATTATTTGAGTTGCTTAAGATATCTTCTTTTGTTAATGTATGCCAATCCATATCTAATAATGAAGCTGCTAAGTACTCAGTATTAATAAAACCTTGATTAAATTTTGCAGCTTTCAATAGCTTTTCAACTAATTCATCAGGAATTGATTCTCCGGTCTGGTAATGTACCGCAAAAGATTTTAAAACTTCAGGTTCACTAACCCAGTGCTCAAGTAATTGTGATGGTAACTCAATAAAATCTCTTGGGCCAGAAGTTCCTGCCATACTTCCATAAGTTACATTTGTTAAAATACCATGCATAGCATGACCAAACTCATGAAATAAAGTAACAGCATTTTCAAAACTCAATAATGATGGATTATCACCAACAGGGGCAGGAAAGTTACATACATTTATAACTATTGGTCTTTCTCTCCCATCTAAATTTGATTGACCTTTAAAACTGCTCATCCATGCTCCGCCTCTTTTATTTGATCTGGTAAAATAGTCACCAATGAACATAGCTAAATGACTTCCATCTTTATCAGTAACTTCCCAAATACGTGCATCTGGATGATACAGATCAATATCAAAAATTTCTCTAAAATTTAGTCCCCACAACTTATTAGTAGTGTTAAAAACACCTTGGATTACATTATCTAAAGATAAGTATGGTCTAATTGCTGATTCATCTAAATCATATTTTTGTTTTCTGACTTTTTCTGAGTAATGCCACCAATCCCATGCAGCTATTTTAAAATCTTTACCCTCAGCATCTGCAACTGCTTGCATATCATCAACTTCTGCCTTAGCTCTTTTAAGTGCAGGTTTCCAAAGCTGAATTAATAAATCATATACTTCATCAGGTGTCTTTAACATATTTTCTTCAAGTACATAATGTGCATGAGTTTCATAACCCATAATATTTGCTCTTTCAACTCTAAGTTTTGCTATTTGAACAGCAATTTTTTTATTATCAGTTTCATTATTATTATCACCTCTCATAACATATGAATTGTATAACTTTTCCCTAAGATCTCTTCTTGTTGACTCTGTCAAAAAGGGATACATGCTAGTTCGGTGAGGGGTAAAAAGATATTTATCTTTATATTTTTCTTTATCAATATCAGACTCAGCATTATCCATTTTTTGAGTTGCTGATTCGTAAGCCGCTGAGATTACACTCTCAGATAAACCATCCAGATCTGAGTTATCTAAAATCAACTCAAATCCATTTGTTTCTGCAAGTAAATTTTGACCAAAAGCAGTTGTAAGTTCAGATATTTTAGAATTTATTTCGATAATTTGTTTTTTTTCAGAGTCACTTAATAATGCTCCACTTCTTACAAATCTTTTTCTAGTATCACTTAACAATTTTTGTTGTTCTTTTGATAGATTTAAATTTTCTCTATCATTCCAAATTAATTCAACACGATTAAATAAATCTTCGTTTAACCTAATCTTATCATAGTGAGCCGAAAGCATTGGACTTAAATCTCGTTGTAGTTCTTGTAATTGAGAATTGGTATTAGAACTAGCTAAGTTTGAAAAAACACGTTGTACCTTGCCTAAAAGCTTACCGCTTCTTTCAAGCTCTTCAATTGTATTTTCAAAAGTGGGTTCTTGAGTATTATTGACTATGATGTCAATTTCTTTTAAGTTATCTTCCATTCCCTTTTTAAAAGCAGGCATATAATGGTCATCTTTTATATCCATAAATGGGGGAACTTCAAACTGTGTATTCCATTCTTGGAAGAATGGGTTAACATTGGGGTCTAATTTAAATTTTTGTTCGCATGATACAATTAGAATTAAGCCTATAATCAATAAAATGTCTTTCATAACAGTGGATTTTGATAGTTGACAAATATAATATTTTTGATCAACTCGTTTTAAAATTGAAAAGCAAAAACCCTGCAGATTGCAGGGCTTTAAGAAAATATGATATAGTGCTAAGCTAGCTACTCTCTTATTAAAAATTGCAGCACAACTTCTTCTTTTAGTGAATTAAGTTTTACTTACCATTCTGAATAGGATCAGTGTTGGGCATTAATTTATTAAGGATGAAATACACTGGGCAGAATTTTGTCATTGGACTTATAAGTTGAAGTCCACCAACAGCTACTGCGATCCACACAAAGTTCAAGTTAGATGTGTATAGCGTCATACCAGCACTGATTAAATACAAGATTCCCACAATGGCATCATGTGCTCTTACTTTAGAAATATTTTTTTCCATATTGATTTGTTTAATTGGTCATTTAAATATAATGATTTTAAAATAAAAAAAGCCTCAAAAAAAAAAGAGGCTTTATTTTTAATAAATAAAATAAATTTTATTGAAATTCAACAATGTTAGCTGTTAGAGTGACTGTATATTTCATAATTATAATAATTATTTTTTATGCTTCTCTAAAATCTTTTTTAGCTTTTCTATCAGCTGCTTATCACTTCCGTTAACTCTTTGAGATTCTTTGGAAATTGTTTGAGTAAGATTTTTTATCAATTCTTTTTTTTTGGGTGTCATTTTATTTTTTTCTTTTTTCATAATTATGATTTAAATCTTAATATTTAAAAAAACAAACCCTGCAAGTTGCAGGGTTTATTATTGATTAATAATGAAGTTAATTATTCTGGCATAACTACAGAGCTTATCACGTGGATAACTCCATTTGTGCCTGCAACATCAGTCGCTATAATTTGACTCATATTTCCTTGAGAATCTTCTAAAAAGATTTTTCCATCTTTACTTCTTGCAGTTAAGGTTTGTCCATTTAATGCAGTAAGTTTTGCTTTTCCATATCCTGATTTTAGGGCACTAGCAACATCACTTGCCATTAATTTTCCAGAAACTACGTGGTAAGTTAAAATATTAGTTAATGCTTTTACATTTTCAGGTTTTAAAAGATTTCCTAAAGTTTCAGAATCTATTTTAGCGAATGCATCATTGTTTGGAGCAAATACAGTGAAAGGACCTTCTCCAGAAAGTGCACCAACTAAATCAGCTGCTTTTAATGCAGTTACTAAAGTTGAAAAATCTTTGTTTGATACAGCTGCTTCAACTATTGTTTGAGAGTATACTCCTAAACTGAATGATAAAGCAACAAATGATAATATAATTTTTTTCATAATATTTATTTGAATCATACATATTACAATATCGATGCCATACAAACATATAATTGGATTTATTAATTAAATTTTAACATTAAACCTCTACAATGGATTAGAATTAACATAACTTAAAGAAGAAGATATGCCTATGGTTTAAATAAGCTCTAATATAAGGTTAAAGGCAACTCTAACTTATAAGATTCCCACTCTATTGAAAGTACTGCAGAATTTTCATTTCTTTTCTTGAATGTATATTTTAAACTTTCTGAAAATTTATTTGGATAAATTGGTTCTACTTCAACCCTTAAAACATCTTCACTTTCATCATAATCATCTTTTCCGTGTTGTTTCCACCTAGAATTAAAAATAACTGTCCAGTTAACATCTTTTCTAGGAATAATAAATATTCCATATTTTCCTTTTGGCAATACTTTTCCATCTACTTTAATATTATTATCTAAATCAATCCAAGTTGCATTGTGTGCTCCAGCCTGCCATACTTCATTAAAAGCTAATAATCCACCAAAAATGATTCTATTTCTAACGGAAGGAGATGAATATTCAATATGCAAATGATTGTCTTTTAATGATATCATAGATTGAGTCAAAGGACTCAAAGTTTTTTTTAAGTTTTTAGAAGGATTATCGTGGTGTTTATGTTGGTTGATATTTTCTTCTTGACTAAAAGAAAATTGTATAAAAAACATTAAAACAACTATACGCTTAAGCATACTTAAAGTTAAATAAATTATCTAATAGAATTAAAAGAAGAAAATATATTCTCAAGAACGCAAAAACCATTTAATGATGATTATTTTAAATATTATGGTTTTTCATTAGGTAAAAACTTTAATGAATTTATATGGAACAGAAAATACTTTAATTAAATTTAATCTAAAATTGTTAAAGTTTTTTTACTTCGATTATTAGTGATTTA
>NTKN01000031.1 GCA_002457715.1 Cryomorphaceae bacterium MED-G14 | reverse complement strand
CTCCATTTCCTAAAACGATTAACAATAAAATTTAATCTAATCAAAAAATCGTATCCTATACCTCCTAATTTTACAATCCATTTAGAATATTTCATTGTAATATCAAATACATCTCCATGAAAAAACCATGCTTTTTTACCATTTAACTTTAAAACTACTTTATTACTAATTTTAAAATTTTTCATTCCATAACCATTAAACTTCCTAAGAACTTCATCATGATTTCCTGGTAAATAATAAATCTTGGATCCTTTAGATAAAAAATCTAAGAGCATTCTTATTATTTTTAAATGAGATTTTGGAAAGTACTTTTTTTTGAACTGCCATATATCAATTATATCGCCGTTTAAAATGATTTTATCGGGCCTGATAGTTCTCAAATAATTAATTAATTCCTCAGCTCTGCACCCACGCGTGCCTAAATGAATATCAGAAAGAACAATTAAATCTATTTTTCTCTTTTTATCCATAATACAAAACAACCACATAAATATGATTTTAATGTTTTATAAATAATAAGTAAAAGTTAAATATGATATATACTTTAAGTTTAATGATTTTGAAATGAAAAATTAATTTGCACAGATTATGTTCATATTAATTTTTTATTAATATTGTAAAAATAGTTATACTACATTAGAACATAAAATGATTCTTGACTGAAAAGTTTAAAAATTAAGTTGTAGAAAATTAATAGTTAAAAAGTTGATTTCGAGTCCAGTATCGCCTATTTTATTTTTTTAAGAAATCAAATCAAACTTGGCATTCGATTTGCAATTTATATTTTGTGAAATTTCTTGATAATATTCCAATTTCAGGCTGGACTTTTTCTAATTTTTCTAATGAAAAAATATCTGTTTTTGATAAACTTCTAGAAATATTTAAAGAACTATTAACTTACACTTCAGGTGATTTTGATGAAGCAATTAATTGGCTAAGGGAGTTAGATAAAGAATATTTATTAACCAATGATGACTATACGATTGATGACTTTATTAATGATTTATTGAAGAAAGGATACATATCTTCAGAAATTGGTGTTAATTCATCAAAGGAATTTTTAAAGATTACATCTAAAATGGAAAAGGCCTTGAGAAAATTTGCACTAAAAAAGATTTTCGGTCAAATTAAGAAGTCCAAACAAGGTAATCATAAATCAAAGTTTTCTTCTCCAAACGACAATGATTTGTCTCATTTTAAAAGTTTTGAATATGGTGATTCATTTGATAAAATTATGATCAGTGAAAGTTTGAAAAACATGTATACACGTACTGGTAGCGATGAATTGAATTTAATTTCTGATGATATAGTTGTAACTAACGGAGCTCTTAAATCTCAGATGAGTACCGTATTAATGATTGATATTAGTCACAGTATGATTCTTTATGGTGAGGATAGGATAACCCCCGCAAAAAAAGTAGCTATGGCTTTAGCAGAGTTAATAACAACCAGATACCCAAAAGACACCTTAGATATCATTGTTTTTGGAAATGAAGCGAAAGTTGTTGAGCTCAAGGATTTACCTTATTTAAAAGTAGGTCCGTTCCATACAAATACAGTTGCAGGTATTCAATTGGCAATGGATATTTTAAAAAGAAAGAAAAATAATAATAAGCAAATTTTAATGATTACTGATGGTAAACCAAGTTGTTTAAAGTTAAACGATGGAAGTTTTTATAAGAATAGTGCTGGATTAGACCCTAAGATCATCAATAAATGCTATAATATGGCAAAACAAGCAAGAAAGTTAAAAATTCCAATAACAACTTTTATGATTGCTAGAGACTCATATCTTCAACATTTTGTCAGAGAGTTTTCTAAAGCTAACGGAGGAAAAGCGTTCTACACTGGGTTAGACAATCTTGGAGAAATGATTTTTGAGGATTATAATAATAATAAAAAAAGAAAAATTTAAATGAAAAAACCAGTTTACTCAACAATAAAAGAGTTAAAAAAAATAAATTATAAATCAAAAAGTATTAAAGACGAACTCAGTGATAATTTATCTAATTTACTTAAAAATGGTAAACCTTCATTTTTTGGAATATATGGCTATGAAAATACTGTTATCCCAGATCTTGAGAGAGCTATATTATCAAAACACAATATTAATTTTCTAGGACTTAGAGGACAAGCAAAAACAAGATTAGCAAGAAAAATGGTTGATTTACTTGACGAGTGGATTCCTGTTGTTGATGGGTCAGAAATTAATGATGATCCATTAGATCCAATATCAAATTATGCAAAAAAAATCATCAATGATAATGGTGATGATACAAAAATAAATTGGATTCATCGATCTGAAAGATTTTATGAAAAACTAGCAACCCCCGATGTTACTGTATCCGACCTTATTGGTGATATTGATCCAATAAAAGCAGCTTCTCTAAAATTGTCATATTCTGATGAAAGGGTTATTCATTTTGGAATGATTCCAAGGGCTAACAGATCAATATTTATTATCAACGAACTTCCTGATTTACAAGCTAGAATACAGGTTGCATTATTTTCAATTTTGGAGGAAAAAGAGATACAAATCAGAGGATTCAAATTAAGATTACCACTTGATCTCCAGTTTATTTTTACTGCAAATCCTGAAGATTATACAAATAGGGGAAGTATTGTTACACCTCTTAAAGATAGGATTGGATCTCAAATAATTACTCATTATCCCTTATCTATTGAGATTTCGAAAAAAATTACAAATCAAGAGGCAAATTCATCTGCTCCGAATATATATGTTCCAGAAATAGCCAAAGACTTAGTAGAAGAAATAAATTTTGCTGCTAGAAAAAGTGATTATGTTGATTATAAAAGTGGAGTAAGTGCAAGGATGAGTATTACAGCATTTGAAAATTTAGTTAGTACTACTAGAAGAAGGATGCTTATTAATGGCGAGGATAATTCAGTAATTAGATTATCAGACTTCGCTGGGATTATTCCAGCAATTAATGGAAAAATTGAGTTAGTTTATGAGGGAGAGGAACAAGGTGCTGATCAGATATCATATGACTTAATAAATGAAGGAGTTAAATCAATATTCATAAAATATTTTCCAGAGATTAAAAAGTTGCAAAAACAAGACGAAGTCTCTCCCTATGATGAAACCGTTGAGTGGTTTTTAGTTAACGAAAATGAAATTTTTATTGGTGATGAATTTACTAATGTTGAATATGAAAAAGTATTGAATTCAGTAAAACCTCTTGATAATTTAATAGATAAATATTGTAATAACCAAAAAAAACAAGATTTATTATTTTTTAAAGAATTATTGCTTTGGGGCATGTCTGCTTTTAAAAAATTAGAAAAAAATAGAATGCTTGATGGTTTAGAATTTAAAGATTCAATAGGCACATATTTTAATGATATTAATACCTAGTTAATTTAAACAAATTGTATTATGAGAACCATTTGTGCTTTCCAAAATGGTTTTTAGGAATGGTCTTTTTATTTTTTAAATACCAATTCAATCCACCTAAGACACTCTCTAAATATTTTTTTAGGTTTGGTTTAACGAATATGAAGTAGGGAAAAAAAGAAATTATTTTACTTCTATTTCTCATATAGTGTGGATAAACTGTTATGGAAAGGAAATTGTTGTTATTTTTTTTAAAGATATCCCATTCAACTAATGATTTTTCACCATTTTCTTTACCTATTAAAAGTTCGTAGCCTTTATTTTCATTCCAAAAAATAAAGTTTCTAACCAATTTAATATCATTTAAGTATGTTAGCTCATCAATTGAGCCTTGACCAGGCCATTTAATTACTTTATTTGATTTACAAAATGGGTGAAATAATTCTAAATTATTTGGCGAGGAAATAAGATTCCAAATATCTTTCTCTCTTGAATTAATTCTTTTTGTTAATTTAATGCTCCAAGATTTTTTGTAATCTTTCATTTAAACTAACATAATTTTATTTTATGACATTTCAAAAAGAAATTACATTAAAACCATTTACTAGAGGATTCCACTTAATTAGTAATGTAATATTTGATGAATTACCTAATATGAGCGGAATTGTGAATGTTTTTATTAAGCACACATCCGCAAGCTTAACAATTAATGAGAATGCAGATCCAGCTGTCAGAGTAGATTTTGAAAATCATTTTAATAAGTTGGTCTCTGAAAATGATAATCATTATACTCATACATTAGAGGGCAGAGACGATATGACTTCGCATATAAAAAGTTCTATTTTGGGTTCATCAGTTAATTTTCCTATAAAAAATGGGATACCTCAAATTGGTATTTGGCAAGGAGTTTACTTGTGTGAACATAGAAATCAAGCATCTTCAAGGCAAATAATTATCACAATAGTTGGAGAATAAGACATAATGTCTTGACTTCTATATAATTATACGTCAATCTGACATAAATTTATTGAGGAATATATTTTGATATACATTTTAAAAATAATTAATGAAAACAGATCAATTTACTTTTAAGACTCAAGAAATACTACAAGAATCTCAACAAAATGCTATTGATAAAAGTCATCAGACAGTTCAAGATAGTCACATTCTTAAGTCAATAATTGATAACGATAAAAACATATTCCCATATGTCTCAACACAATTGGAAATTAATAATTCAATAGTCAAATCAACAGTTGAAAAAATGATCGATTCAATTCCGAAAGTAAAAGGTGAATTTATTGGATTTTCTCAAAATTCTTCTAAGACATTGATGAAGGCAATTAGCCACTCAAAAAAAATGGGCGATAATTTTGTTTCAGTTGATCATCTTTTGATCTCTCTAATTGATTCAAATAGTGAGCTGTCTAAAGTTCTAAATGGTTTTGGTTATACTGCTCAAAAAGTAAAGAATGTATTATCTAAAATGAGACAAGGAGATAAGGTTAAATCATCCTCTGATGATGACAACTTTAATGCGCTTGACAAGTATGCTATCAACTTAGTTTCTAAAGCAACTGATGGTAAATTAGATCCTGTAATTGGAAGAGATGATGAGATAAGGAGATTATTACAGATACTTTCAAGAAGATCAAAGAATAACCCAATTCTTGTTGGAGAACCTGGAACTGGCAAAACTGCAATTGCGGAAGGATTAGCAAAAAGAATAGTTGAGGGTGATGTTCCTGAAAATTTAAAAGAAAAATTAATTTATGCTCTTGATATGGGAGCCTTAATAGCTGGCGCTAAGTATAAAGGTGAGTTCGAGGAAAGATTAAAGACAGTAATAAAGGAAGTAATGAATAGTGATGGTAGAATAATACTATTTGTTGATGAAATACATACCTTAGTTGGAGCAGGTGGTGGACAAGGAGCTATGGATGCAGCAAATATATTAAAACCTGCGCTGGCGAGGGGAGAATTGCGAGCAATTGGAGCTACAACACTCGATGAATTTCAAAAATATTTTGAAAAAGATAAGGCTTTAGAGCGAAGATTTCAGAAAGTATTTGTTGATGAACCAAATATAGAAGATTCAATTTCTATACTAAGAGGAATTAAAGAAAAATATGAAGCTCATCATAAAGTAAAGATTTTAGATGAAGCATTAATTGGGGCAGTAAAATTATCTAGCAGATATATTTCTGACAGATTTCTGCCAGACAAAGCAATTGATTTAATGGATGAAGCTGCTTCAAAACTAAGATTAGAAATAAATTCTAAGCCTGAAGAGTTGGATAATCTTGATAGAAAAATTAGACAAATTGAGATTGAGCTTGTTGCTATAAAAAGAGAGAATGATAAAAAGAAAATTAAAGAATTAAATGATCAATTATCTGAATTAAAAAATGATAGAAATTTAATTTATACAAAGTGGGAAAATGAAAAAAATGTAATTGATAAGGTTCAACAAACAAAAATAAATATCGATGAATTAAAATCTGAAGCTGATAAGTGTGAAAGAGACGGAGATTATGCTAAAGTTGCGGAACTTAGATATGGCAAGATAAAAGAGCTTCAAGAAAAACTTAAAGATTACGAACATGAAATGTCAAAATATTTTAATGAAAATTCTATTCTTAACGAAGAAGTAACTTTTGATAATATTGCTGAAGTCGTTTCTAAATGGACAGGAATTCCAGTTTCAAAAATGATAAAGTCTGAAAAATCAAAACTATTGAATTTAGAGAACGAAATTTCTAAAAGGCTAGTAGGTCAGTCAGATGCTATTGGATCCATTAGTGACTCAATTCGCAGAAGTAGATCTGGATTACAAGATGATAACAAACCAATTGGTAGTTTTTTATTTCTTGGAACAACCGGAGTTGGTAAAACTGAATTAGCTAAAGCAATTGCTGAAATTCTATTCGATAACGAACAAAATATAGTTAGAATAGATATGAGTGAATATCAAGAACAACATTCTGTGAGTAGATTAATAGGTGCTCCACCTGGTTATGTTGGATATGATGAAGGAGGACAATTGACAGAAGCAGTTAGAAGACGTCCTTACTCAGTAATTCTGCTTGATGAAATAGAAAAAGCTCATCCTGACACGTTTAACATCTTATTGCAATTGCTTGATGAGGGGAGATTAACAGACAGTAAGGGTAGAACAGCAGATTTTAGAAATACAATTGTAATTATGACAAGCAATATGGGTTGTCATGAAATTCAAAAATCATTTCAAGAAATTGATAATTTTAATATTGCTAAATCTACAGCCAAAAAGAGATCAATGACACTTTTAAAAAAGAATTTGAAACCTGAGTTCTTAAATCGAATAGATGATATTATTTTATTTTCACCCTTGACGAAAAATGAAATTAAAAAAATTGTTGAATTACAGTTTAATAAACTATCAAATAAATTAAAAGACAAGAACATGGATCTTTCAATAACTGATGAAGCACTTGAAAAACTTGCCGAATTAGGTTTCGATCCAGAATACGGAGCAAGACCTGTTAAAAGAGTTATTCAAAAAAATATATTAGATAATCTTAGTAAAATGATTCTTTCAGAAAAAGTAAGTATTAAAAATAAATTAATTGTAGATTTTTTTGGTGATGAAATTGTTATCAGAAATTAATTTCATAATTTAAAAAAAAAATGAAATATATATTCTATCTGTTAATTTTATTTAGTACTCTTTCTAACTCACAAAAGTTTGATGAAAGGGTTGAAAATTTAGTTCAAGAAAATATTGAAGAAACAATTGAACTTAGACATTGGTTTCATCAGAACGCAGAATTAAGTAACAGAGAGTTCAAAACTGCTGAAAGAATTGCTTCAGAACTCAGAAAAATAGGTTATAATCCAAAAACAGGTATCGCAAAAACAGGCGTAGTAGCTATTTTAAATGAAGGAAAAGAAGGTCCAGTAGTTGGACTAAGAGCTGATATTGATGGTCTTCCAGTCAAAGAAAGAGCTAACATACCGTGGGCATCAAAAATGACGGGAATATACAATGGAGAGGAAGTCCCAGTCATGCATGCTTGTGGTCATGATATGCACACTGCAATATTATTGTCAACAGCTAAAATTTTATATGAAATTAAAGATGAAATTCCAGGCCAAGTAAAATTTATTTTTCAACCAGCTGAGGAAGGTGCTCCAGCAGGAGAGGATGGTGGTGCAGAATTAATGGTAAGAGAAGGAGTTTTAAAAAATCCGGATGTTGATGCAATTTTTGGACTTCACGTATGGTCTGGAATGTATGCTGGTCAAGTGCACCTAAGACCGGAGGGAATTATGGCTGCAGTAAATGAATTTAGAATTGATTTAAAAGGTGTTCAGACTCATGGATCAACCCCATGGACTGGTAGAGACCCTATTGTCACCGCATCACAAATTGTTAATTCTTTACAAACTATTGTGAGTAGAAGTTTACCGCTGACTGAAGCAGGAGCGGTTGTAACTATAGGAAGTATTCATGGAGGTGTAAGAAGTAATATAATTCCTGAAGATTTATATATGCTAGGAACTATAAGAACATTGGACAAAAATATGAAAGAAATTGTTTTAAAAAGATTAGAAGAAATAGTCTACAATGTTGCTAAATCAAATAATGTTGATGCTAAAATAACCTACTTGGTATCCTATCCAATAACATATAACGACCCTTTTTTGTATCAAAAGGTGCTACCAACTCTTAACAGAGTAAATGGAGAAAAAAATGTTAATTTAATGAAGGCCATAACAGGCGCTGAGGATTTTTCATATTTTCAAGAGAAAATTCCAGGTGTTTACTTTTTTATTGGTGGATCAAAAGTTGGGGAAGACCTTTATAAAGTTGCCCCACACCATACTCCTGATTTTTATGTTGATGATTCTGCAATTGAAACTGGAGTCAGATCAATGACATCTCTTGCAATTGATTATCTTTTAAACAATTAGTTATTAGGTTTTCTTCTTTTTTTTGAAACTTGCTCAAAAGCATAACCAATTTCATAAAGTATTTGTTCATTTTTAGATGCTCCAATAAATGTTAAACCCGCTGGTGAATTATCATTTCTAAAACCCATAGGAACAGTTAAGCAAGGATTGTGAGCTACAGCTGCATAACTTGCATGGTAATTATTAATTGAGATAACTGCATCTAGGTCATATTTATTATAATCTAAATCAAAAAATTTATTACCATTAAAAAATAATTTTTCTTTCATTAATTTATAATCATTTTCACTCATGGTATCTTTAATGATTCCCTCAAAAATTTCTTGTCCGTATGGAGCTCTTATAATAGTGTCTAAAGAATTGTAATTTATTATTGATTTTATATCATTAACTACTAGATTTTTATTGCCATAATCATTAAAATATTTCACAAGATCTCTTCTCATATCTTCATCCAAAAGTTTTCTAAAATTTGTAAGAGCAATATTTTTTGGATTGATTTCCACTACTTTAGCACCATTTAACTCTAACAAATCAATATTTGTTCTATATAATGAGTCATTTTGATAGTAGTTGGAATAATATCCTAGTCTATAATTACTGAGATCAGAACTTTTTACTAAATCTATATTGATTGGTTGTTTTGTATAAGAATATGTATCGTTCTTATCAAATCCAATAATTGAGTTCATTACAATTATATTATCAATAACAAATTTTGTCATAGGACCAGCAGTGTCTAAAGAAGAGGAAATAGGAATAATGCCAGACCTACTTACAGAACCAATGGTAGGTTTCATACCAACTAGAGAATTAGATGATGAAGGTGACAATATTGATCCTGAGGTTTCAGATCCGATAGAAACAGAACTTAAATTTGATGTTGTTGCTACACCACTCCCTGAGCTTGAACCACCAGAATCAATCTTTTTTCTTCCATATGGATTTAATGTTTGACCTCCCATCGCACTATATCCGTTTGGGCATCCTAAGCAAAAATAATTAGCCCATTCGCTGAGATTTGTTTTTCCCAAAATTATTGCGCCTGAGTTTTTTAATTTTTCTACAATGAGTGCATCTTTTGTAAAATTATCTTTTAAACTAACAGCTCCTGCGGTAGTTGCAAGCCCTCCAAACCCAACATTATCTTTAAGAAGAATAGGAATTCCATAAATTGAATTCACATTAGGGTTAATGTTTTTATCTCTCAATTTAGCTTCAGAAAGAGCATTTTTATTGATTGAGATAATAGAATTTAAATACTTTTCCTTGTCAAATTCTATTAAATAAATTCTGGATAAATAAAACAGAGTTAATTCATAGTAGGAAAATTTTCCGTTAGAAACACTTTTTTGAATTTGTGGTATTGATTTTTCAATTATCAAGTTTTTAATTTTATCATATCTAGTTTTGAGAAATATCGAGATTTCATTTTCAAATCCATTTATAAGGTCATTTTTGTTGTTAGAAATGCTTTGGATTCTTTTATATCGAAGTCTTTGATTTTTATTTTCTAAATTTTCAATTATTTCTGATGATTGATCATAGTTCACCCATCTCTTTAAATTATTTTGACTACAAGATATAATCGAAAGTAATAGAACTAATAATATTATTTTTTTCATAATATTTTATTAAAAATTTCTTCCATTTTCATTCCTCTTGAACCTTTAATTAGGATATTTGTTTCATCAATTTGATTGTTATTTTTAAAAAAATCAGTCTTGTTTTTATAAAAATAATTTGAAGAGATGTTATTTTTTAATCTGTAAAATATCTCACCAATAAAAATACATTTATCAATCTTCTTAGAATTACAAACTTCAATAATTTTTTCATGCTCTTGTTTTTGATATTTTCCAAGCTCATACATATCTCCAAGAATTACTATTTTATTTCCTTCAACTTTTTCAAATGATTCGATGGCTGATTTCATACTTGTAGGATTTGCATTATACGCATCAAGAATAATTTTTTTATTATTTTTTTCAATTAACTCAGATCTATTAATACTTAGTTTAAAGTTTCTTAATTTATAAGAGATTTCATTTATATCAATATTAAAATTTAAACCTATTGAAATTGCTGCACATAAATTAGAAAAGTTGTAATTTCCATAAAGATTTGTATTTATACTAATTCCATTGTATTTAGCAGCAACATAATTTTTTGAAATGTTTTCAAAATGATAATGTGAATTTTCATTTTTTCCAAATGAAATTGAATTATTATTTAAGTATTTTTTTTGCTCAATATCATCAAAGTTGATTAGTAATGTTTTATCGTTTTTAATTAACCAGTTATATAACTCAGTTTTAGCTCTAATAACACCATTTAAATCAATAAATCCCTCAAGGTGAGCTTTACCAAAGTTTGTAATATAGCCAATATCAGGATGTATCAAATTGGTAAGGAATTCAATTTCTCCAAAATTATTTGCACCCATCTCAATAATTGCAATTTCTGTCTCAGGCTTAATTTTAAGAAGACTTAAAGGAACACCAATATGGTTATTTAAATTTCCAACAGTACATACCGTATTATATTTGATTTCAATTATAGCTTTTAAAAGTTCTTTGGTTGTTGTCTTACCATTACTGCCCGTTAATGCAATTACTTTAGCTGATGATTTTAACCTATTATAACGTGCAAGGCTTTGTAATAATTCAAGAGTATTTTCTACTTTGATTAAACTATTTTGATTTAAATCATAATCTAAGTCTTTATCAATAATAGCATAACTTGCACCTTTATTTATTGCTTCAATAGCATAATCATTGCCGTCAAAGTTTGCTCCTTTCAATGCAAAAAAAATTGAATTTGGTATAATTTTTCTTGTGTCTGTTGAAACTAAATAATTACAATCAACTAACAGTCTATGTAATTTTCTAACCTCCATAACTTAAAGATAAATAAAGTGTAATGTAAAAATAGAAAGAATTACCTTTTCTTAGGTTTAGTGATATTTCTAGACTCACCCAAATATGACATTGCACATCTAAAACCAATGAAGTTTGTAGTCATATACTCAGGTAAAAATCTTCTTTGGGCAGGGTCTAAATAGTAGGATCTGTCAAGCCATGAACCACCTTTATATACCCTGGTCTCATCACTAACAAGTGAGGTGCTATTTGATGAACTACTTTCATCAATATTATTTGGAGAATTATACATTTCTTTATCTTGACCATCAAAGAAAAATCTTGATGATTCATTATCACCATCTCTAAAATTTCTATTATCTGCAGAACTGTAGTTTGTTCTAATTAAATCTTCTTCATTCAATTTTGTCTCAATAAGGTCACCAGGTTGATTTTTGATGTAAATTCTTCCATTAGGTAGAATTGAATCAATAAAATTTTCTCTTGTTACAATTGTAATTTTGCCATCCTCAGTGATTAATGGTTTAGTGTAAAGATTTCCTCTGTAATAATTAAAATCATTTGCTTCTTCATCGATTATTGGTCTATAGACATCAGCTACCCACTCAGCAACGTTTCCAGCCATACCATATAAACCATATCCGTTCGGAGGATAAGATCTTACAGATGTAGTAATTCCTGAACCGGTTTCAGACCATCCCGCAATACCTCCATAATCACCTTTTCCAAGTTTATAATTTGCAAGTTGATCACCTAAAGTTTTTTTCTTTTGAGAACGTGTGTATTCACCCTCCCAAGGAAATTTTTTCTTTCCTCTGTAAAGATTTCCAGACCTTAACTCCTCCAATCCTAAAGCAGCATATTCCCACTCGGTTTCTGTAGGAAGTCTGTACTCAGGTAATAAAAGTCCATTTTCAATAGATGAAAATATGGTATCATTTTCAGAAATTGATTTATCACCTAAAACTGAAGATATTCTACCTTCATATGTACTGCTGGGGTCAATTAAATATGTTTTTGTATTAAAAGATAATTTTGATAAATTATTTTCAATAGAATCTTTATTTAAAAATCCTTTATCAGTTAAAATTCTTTCATTTACTCTATTTGTTCTCCACTTTGCAAAGTTATTAGCCTGATGCCAACTTACACCAACAACTGGATGATTTTGGAATGCAGGATGACGTAAATAATTATTAACCATATCTTCATTAAAACCTAATGGATTACGCCAAACTAAAGTGTCTGGAAGTGCAGCTGTGTATATTTTTTTTAGTTGAGGATCTTTAGCATACATCTTTTTTAACCAAAATAAATACTCTAAATACATAATGTTAGTTACTTCCGTTTCATCCATAAAAAACGATCTGACATATTGTTGAGTAGGAGTATTATTCCAATCATTCATGACATTATCTTTTGAATTTCCTTTGACAAATGTTCCGCCCTGAACAAACACCATTCCTGGAGCATTTTGTTGTCCTTTATATTTAGTTTCTGCTTGAAAACCTCCTTCAGTATTGATTTTCCAACCTGTAGCCTGAGATATATTCTTACCAGATTTATAATTATTTTTGCTACATCCAACAGAGATTAAAAGAGAAGCTAACAAAAAATATATGTAGGATTTATTCATATATCGGTTGTAAATATATAAAGATTGAACAAAAAAATAATATTCACTCCCAAAAATATTCAATAATTAAGCCATAAAATATTTTTAAATTAAAATTAATTACGAATTAAATAGTGTTTATGTTAAAAAAATAAATATTAAATTTTATTTAATCATTTTTTTATCAATATGATAAATCTTTTTTTTTTAATTTTTAATTAACATAATGATAAATAATGTTTTTCATATTTGCCTTATCAAAAATTTTTTAGTCCCTTTTTTTTGTATTCTTTTTTTTCAATTTCAATATTGTCAAGAAGTCTTTGTAAGCTCGGGCAACACTGATAAAAATGATAATTTAGAAATTGATTATTCCGTTGGACAAATTTTCTTTCAATCAAAAAAATGGGGACCATTTAATTATTCTGAAGGTATATTTCAAACTTTTAAAATTGGATTGTTCAATAATTTCGTTGAATTTGTAACTAAAGCATATCCTAACCCAAACAAAGGTATTTTTTATATCTCTCTTGACGGTGGGTTTACTGATTTAGATGTAATATCTTATAATATTACTTCCCCATCGGGACAATTAATTAGAGAAGGTAAAATGAAAGAAAATCCTTTTCAAATTGATATATCCTCTCTCTCATCCGGTGTTTATTTTGTTCACCTTTTCAGTTATGGAAAAAGTAAAACAATTAAAATTATTAAAGACTAAAAGCAATGAAAAAAAATATATTATTATTCTTAATGGTTATGAGTCCATTATTAACTTTTTCACAATCCTCAGATGCATTTTCATATCAAAGTGTATTGAGAGATGCAAATGGAAATATTATTTCAAGTAGAAATGTTTTAGTTGATGTTAGCATCTTGAGTTCGCAAAGCCTAGTTTATTCTGAAAGTCATAACACATCAACTAGCTCAAATGGAATAATATCTTTAAAAATTGGATCAAAAAATCAATCATCTTTTTCAAATATTGATTGGTCAAATAACAACCACTCTATTACAGTAAAGGTTTCCCTTGAAGGATCTGATTATTATGTAACAACTAAGAGTGATTTATTAAGTGTTCCATATGCGCTATACGCTAAAGAATCTGCTGATAGTCCTCAACTTATTTCTAGCATTGCTAAAGTACAGGCAGATGTAGATCAGAATGAAGCAGATAGTGATGCTGCTGATGCAACACTTACCACAGACCTAACCGCTGAAGTTACAAGAGCAAAAGCTGCTGAAGCTGCTATTCAGGCAGATGTAGATCAGAATGAAGCAGATAGTGATGCTGCTGATGCAGTATTACAATCAAATATAGACGGATTGAGTAACAGTGCAGTATCAAGTTTAAACGATCTAAGTGATGTAGTTATTGATGATGGGCCATGGCCTAGTAATGCAGGTAATATTTCATATTATATTAATGGATCATCTATGACAAATACAACTAATAAGTCTTTAGGAAACACTGCTTTTGGTGATGATGCTCTAAGTAGAATAACGGATGGTCAACAAAATACTGGATTAGGTACTTATGCAAATTTACAAACTAGCACAGGAAGTTTTAATACTGCAATTGGTTATGGAACCCTTTTTGCCAATACTACTGGAGATGATAATGTTAGCGTAGGTAACAACTCAGCTTTAAGAGTTACTTCAGGTAGTAGTAATGTTGCTATTGGGAGTAACTCACTAAACACTACAACAATAGGTTCTTATAATACTGCAATAGGTAGATCTGCGAAAGCAAGTTCTGCTTCAGCTAACAATGAAACGATTCTTGGCTACCTAACTACTGGGCAAGGAACAAATACCGTAACTCTTGGTAATTCAAGTGTAAGTGCAGTTTACATGGCTGAAGATTCTGGTGCTACAGTTTATGCTGGTGGATTAAATATTGGTGGAACTGCAGTTACATCCTCAGCTACTGAGCTCAACATCCTTGATGGAGTTACTGCTACTGCCACGGAACTAAATTTAATTGATGGAGTAACAGCCA
>NTKN01000030.1 GCA_002457715.1 Cryomorphaceae bacterium MED-G14 | reverse complement strand
TCTGCACGTATGTTTTTGGAAAGTTTAAATACTGATATGCTATCTTCTCAAGGAACTTCAATTGGAGAAGCAATAAGACTTTCAGAAAATTATTATGATGATGATAATCAAACAAACAGAGTTTTATGTATAATTTCTGATGGTGAAGATCATGAATCACAGAATATTAATGTATCATCAATTGTTGGTGACACCGGAATAACAATTTTCACAATTGGTGTTGGCTCTATTAGTGGAGCACCCATACCAATAAAGGAAAATAACATAATTAAATCTTATAAAAAGGATGAAAATGGTGAGGTTGTAATTACCAAATTAAATGAAAAAATATTAAGTGAGATGGCTCTAGAAAGTAATGGAAAATATTTTAAAGGGGATAACACTAATACAGTAGTAAATCTTATAATAGATGAATTAAAAGAAATGGATAAGAAAGAATTTGAATCAAAACAATTCGTTGCTTTTAAAGACCAATTTCAATGGTTTTTAGGATTTGGTTTATTTTTCTTATTCTTAGATTTGATTGTGTATGACAAGAAAACTTTTTGGATAGAAAGGTTAAATTTATTTAATGAAAATGGGAATAAGAATTAGTATATTTTTTGTTTTAATGGTTTCATTTTCTTTCTCTCAAAATGAGACAGAAAAAAAATCAAATAACCTAGTTTTTGATGGAAATATTAAATTCGACAATAAAGATTTTGAAATCGCTGAATACAATTATAGAATAGCTAAATCAATAGACTCTTTAAACTACAATGCACCATATAATCTTGGAAATTCTCTTTATAAAAATAATTTGGGTACTGATGCTCAAATTATGTATAAAAGTGCTTTGAAAAAAAATTCTAGTAAGGAAAATAAACACAAAGGCTATCATAATCTTGGAAATACATATATGCAGAAAGAGGATTATCAAAACGCAGTTAATTCATTTAAACAAGCTTTGCTTAATAATCCTGATGACGAGGAAACAAGGTATAATTATGTTCTTGCCAAAGAACTTTTAAAAAACCAGAATCAGAATAATAAAAATGACAATGAGGATAATAAAGACAATCAGGATAAGGATAACAAAAGTGATAATAAAAAAGATGAGAAGGATGATAAGGGAGAACAGAATGATAAAAATCAGGATAAAAAAGACGATTCAAAACAGCCTCAGAAACCAAAAGAAGATCAAATTTCTCCTCAGCAATTAAAAAATCTCTTGGAGGCAATGAATAAAGAAGAAAAAAAGGTGCAGGAAAAAGTGAATAAGAAAAAACTTAAAGGAACACCAAAATCAAATAAAAAAGATTGGTAATTATGAAAAAATTATTAATACTAATTTCTTTGCTATTTATGAGCTTTGGTTTTTCTCAAATCAAATTTGAGGCAGAAGTTAGTAAAACCAATTTAGGTGTTAATGAGAATCTGAGAGTCGATTTTAAAATGAACAAGGATGGTGATAATTTTAATCCACCTTCATTTGATGGATTTAGTGTTGTAGGTGGACCAAATCAGTCTGTCAGTAATAGTTGGATTAATGGTGTAAGAAGTTTTTCTAAAACATACTCTTATTTTTTAAGTCCTTTAAAAAAAGGAAAATATACTATCGGTCAAGCTTCTATCGAAATTGATGGTGATATTTATAAAACGATGCCTATTCAAGTTCAGGTAACTGAAGCAGTTCAGTCTTCTGTTTCGCCTAACAACTCTATTTCTTTTTTAAATGATGATATAGAATTAAATCTTGAAGTTTCTAAAAGTGAGACTTATTTGAATGAGCCAATCTCAGTTGAGTTTAAATTACTTTTTAATCCTAAAATTAATGTTACAAATTTGGGTGAAATAGACAGCCCAGAATTTAATAATTTTTGGTCTCAAAATATAAAAATTCCGCGTTTAGAAATAAAAAGTACTTCCTATAAAGGACAAAGGTATAATTATGTTACTTGGAAAAGAGCTTTACTCTTTCCTCAGAAGTCAGGTAATTTAGAACTATTACCATTAACCTTAGATGTAACAGTTGATGTACCAACTAATAGACGAGATTTTTTTGGAAATGTTATTTATACACAAACTTCAAAAAAAGTTTCTTCAAAAAAGAAAAATATAAAAGTAAAAGAATTCCCCTCTGAAGGTAAACCGGAAAGTTTTAATGGTGCTGTTGGGAAGTTTGATGTTTCTTTATTTTCTTCTAAGTCTGAATTAAAAGCAACTGAATCATTTCAACTAGAATTAAAAGTTAATGGAAGAGGTAATCTTAAATTATTCTCTCTTCCAGAAATAAAAGTACCATCATCTTTAGAAAAGTATGATCCTGAATTTAAAGAAGATATAAAATCTTCTATTTCAGGAATGAATGGTCAAATTTCGAATACTTATACAATTGTTCCTCAATTCCAAGGTAAGTACCCTATTCCTGCAGTTGAGTTCAGTTACTTTGATCCAGAAGCCAAAAAGTACATAACAATAAAAACAAATGAAAGTATTGTAGATGTAACTGAAGGCCCAATGAATTCAGATTATACAAATAACTCTGGATTGAGTTTCAATCAAAATAATACTATCCAGACAATAGGACAGTTTAATTACATAAAATTAAGTTCGAAATTTTCAAGTATTAATTCTAAAAAATTATTGGACTCTAAACTTTGGTTATATACTCTTTTATCTATCCCTTTTTTAATTTTCATTGTTATACTATTATTAATAAAAGTTACCAGAAAATCAATCTCAGATTCTGATTTAATAACCAAAAATGCTGAGAAATTAGCTAGAAAGTATTTGGAAAATGCAAAAATTGATATTTCTAACAAAGAATCTTTTTATAGCTCATTAGATCAAGCATTATTCAACTTTTTTAAATCAAAATATATGATCAGAAAAGAAGATTTTTCTAAAGATAAAATCAAATCAATTTTGATTAAGGAAAATATTTCTGAGAAGGTAATTTATGATGTAATTGAATTAATTGAAAGTTGTGAAATCGCAAGATACACTCCTGCAACTACTGATGCTATGGATAAAGATTATGAAAAAGCTGTTCAGATATTAACAAACTTTGAAAATGTATAATATGTTTAAACTGTTTTTAATTTTATTTTTTTTAAATACCCAGTCTCAAGTTGAAGTTGTTTTCGATGAGGGTAATGCATTATACAATCAAGGTAATTATGCTGAAGCCATTGAAAAGTATACTAGTATCATAAATAATGGTTCTGAATCTGCAGAACTATACTATAATCTAGGTAATGCTTATTATAAAATTAATGATATCGCAAATTCAATATTTTATTTTGAAAAATCTTTATTGCTTGACCCTAATAATAATGAAACAATTAATAACTTATCATTTTCTCAAAATATGACTATAGATAGAATTGAGACTGTTCCAGTTAATCAAGTTTCTAAATTCATTTCAAAGTTTACAAATTTATTTGACTATAATACATGGTTCTTAATTTCAATTTTATTCGAGTTTTTATCTCTAATAGTTTTTTCATTATACTTATTCAATAAAAACTCTAATACTAAAAAGCGTTACTTCAGTATTGGATCAATATTTCTTTTCTGTTTTATAATTTTTTTGATTTTAGGTGTAAATTTAAAATCTGAATACAAAAAAAATAATCCAGCTATTTTATTTGATAGTAGGATTTCATTTAAGTCAGAACCTAATGAAAGATCAGAAGAGTTATTTCTTTTAAATGAGGGAACCAAAGTAAATGTTTTAGAAAAAATAAATGAGTGGAGTTTGATAGAACTTTCTAATGGATCAAAAGGATGGATATTGAATTCAACATATCAGCTTATAAAGTAAACATCATCTGATTATCTAATAAAAAAAGTAGGCTGTCACCAATTGACTGTAAAATATTATACACTTTTGAACTATTTAATGTTTCCTGTGGAATTAAATTTATTGAAAAAAAGTTATTTAAATAATTTAGTAATAAAACAAAAAAGGAAAAAACTACTAGGTATTTTCCTAAACTAAAAATACCCCCGAAAAGTCTATTAATTAAACCCAATGAAGCAAACTTAATCAGTTTTGTCAGTGACTTTCCTATTAATGAAAATGAAATAGTAACAGAAATAAAAAGTAAAATAAATGAAATAATATTTAACACTTTTAGATCAATATTAATAAATTTAAAAAGTAATTCAGAGACTTGTTCTGTAAACATTGCTGCCCCAATTAGGCCAATAAAAAAACCAAAAAATGATGCTACTTCATTAAAAAAGCCTTTAAAGAATCCTCTTATAAATGCGAAGGAAAGGAAGCAAATTATGACAATATCAAAATAATTCAATTTTAAAAATTATAATTTAGTATTATTTTATAAAAATAAGTTGAAAGGGAAAACTAAAAAAATAAATAGCTGGGATAATGTTACTAAGAAGATTAGTGATATTTTTAATGATGGTCAAATAATTGATTTAGAAGGTATTATATACTTAATAGGTCTTCAAGAATTAGGTTTTTTTGAAAAAAAATTCAAAAAAGATGAAAAAGTTAATATTATGCACATTGCAATATGTGCTTTACTGGAACCATATGGGTATTATGAATTTGATTATGTTGATAAGGATGGATGGCCACATTATAAGCTACTATCAAAACTTCCCCAATTAAAACCAGGTGAACAAACTATTTTAATGAAAGAAGCAATTATAGATTATTTTTTTAAAAAGGGTTTTATTAGTTAAATAATTAGAATATTTTAGCCAAGTATATGACTGAAGAAATAAATAACTTTAAAAAAAAATTATCTTCAATTAAAATCAATAATGAAAAAGAACTCGAAAACTTTAGATTGGAATATTTATCCAAAAAAGGTTTAATTTCAAGTCTATTCTCCAAGCTTAAAGAAGTTCCCAAGGAAAATAAAAAATTTGTAGGTCAACAAATTAATGAAGTTAAAATTCTAGCAAATGAAATATACGATCTTTCAAAAATTAAATTTTCTAGTTCAGATTCTAATCAAAATTTTGAAGATTACTCAAAGCCAACTAAAATATTAAAGTTAGGCTCACGTCACCCAATTTCAATAGTTAAGAATAAGATTATAGATATTTTTTTAAAAATCGGGTTTGATATTTCTGAAGGTCCTGAGATTGAAGATGACTGGCATAATTTTACTGCTTTAAATTTACCTGAATACCATCCCGCTAGAGATATGCAAGACACTTTCTATATTAATAAAAACCCAGATTGGCTTTTGAGAACTCATACATCTTCTGTTCAAATTAGACATATGGAAAATAATAAACCCCCAATAAGAACAATTTCGCCTGGGAGAGTTTACAGAAATGAAGATATTTCAGCACGTTCACATTGTTTTTTTCACCAAATTGAGGGATTGTATATTGATAATAGTGTCTCATTTGTTGATTTAAAACAAACCCTGCAACATTTTACCAAAGAGCTATTTGGAAAAAATAAAATAAGACTTAGACCCTCATACTTTCCATTTACAGAGCCTAGTGCAGAATTGGATATCTATTGGGGATTAGATTCAGAAGCAGATTACAGAATTACAAAAGGGACAGGGTGGTTAGAAATTTTAGGTTGCGGTATGGTGGATCCAAATGTTTTAAAGAATTGTGGAATTGATCCAAAAGAATATTCTGGATATGCATTTGGATTAGGCTTAGAAAGGATTGCCATGCTACTATATCAAATTGATGATATAAGAACTTTGTATGAAAATGATATAAGGTTTTTAAATCAGTTTAGTAAATCAATATAATTTTTCAGAAATTTCTTTTAATATTTTTTTCGGACTATTTGTATCATAAAGAATTTTATATACTGATTCAATAAATAAAAAATTATCTTTTTTACTTTTAATTATTTCATATGCATTTTTTGTTGCATAATAACCTTCAACAACCATAGACATCTCTGACATTGCTGATTTGACAGAATATCCTTTACCTATCATATTGCCAAAAGTTCTATTTCTACTAAAAGAAGAATATGTTGTCACTAGTAAATCACCAATATATGCGGAATGGTTTATATCTCTTTTTGTTCTATGAATTGTTCTCATAAATAGCTTAAGCTCTTTTGCACAATGACTAATAAGAACACTAAGGAAGTTATCTCCATATCCTAAACCATGGGAAATACCAACCAAAATAGAATAGATGTTTTTTAAAGTAGCAGAATATTCAATTCCAATTAGATCTGTAGAAACAGAGGTTTTTATATACTTTGATTTTAGTTTATCTGAAATATAATTCCCTAACAATTTTCTTTTTACTCCGATTGTTAAATATGAAAGTTTTTCTAGAGCTACTTCTTCGGCATGACATGGTCCACTGATTATTCCAAGGTTTGTTTTCTTTATAGCATAGTTAATATGGAAATGTTGGCTAATTACAAGCTGAGATTTTGGTATAACACCTTTTGATGCTGAAATAATAATTTTATTTTTTAATAGCTCTTTATGATTTTGGAAAGTTGAATCAATGTATGGTGAAGGTATCGCAATTATTAATATTTCAGAAGCTTCAATGATTTTTTTTAGATCATTTGAAATATTCAATTTTTTATTATTTAACTGAACATGTCTTAAATATTTTAAATTTCTTTTGCTTTTATTAATTCCTTCAATAATTTCTATGTTTCTTATATACCAATTGATTTTATCCAAATTTTCTGAAAACATTTTGACCAATGCAGTTCCCCAGCTTCCTGCTCCAATCACTCCAAAACTTTTGTTTTTCATTTTTTAACAATTCTTTAATAAAACTGGATGCTAATTTAAACTAAATTTAAGTACTTAGTTTTTTCATAATTTGTTTAACATAAAGCACTCTTCAAAGAGTGTTTTTTGTTTTATCTACCTATACCAAACAAAAATAATTAACCCGATTAGATAAAAAAATAATAATCTGAAATGTTTTTTTCTTCTTTCTACAACCTTATTATGCAAATACCAGCCAAATAGACATACCAACAAGCTAATTAAGGATGATATATAAGTTTTTAATTCTAGACTTTCTGTCAAAAGAAGCGATAATGATAATTTAATTAATAAAAATATTAATACAAATAATGAAATTCTAAAATCAAGAAATGTATACTTCTTGTCACCTAAAAATTTAATTAACGAATTTGATGTAGTGTAAACTAAAAATAAAATACATATTATAAATAATAAACTATGAATGTTAAGTAAAGTAATGTTCATTTTAAAAAGAAGCATTAATTAAGTTCTTTGTATACGGATTTGGATTTTTAAATAATTTTCGAGTGTCATTAAAATCTACAATCACACCATTTTTTAAAACCATAACACGATTACATATATTTTTAACTATTTTAATATCATGAGAAATAAATATTAAAGTGAGAGATAATTTATTTTTTAATTCAACTAATAAATTAAGTATTGAATTCTGAATATTTTTATCTAATGCAGAGACACATTCATCACAAATTAAAACTTTTGGCTCCATTGTTAGTGCTCTTGCAATTACAACTCTTTGCCTTTCACCCCCAGATAATTGTGATGGAAACTTATTATATAAATCACTTTTTAATCTTACACTTTCAAGTATTTTAACAGCTTTTAAGGTTAAATTAGCCTTTGAAATTATTTTATGAAACTTCATGGGTTCAATTACTTGATTAATGATACGAATCGATGGGTCTAATGATGAATAAGGGTCTTGAAAAACTATTTGAATTTCTTTACTAGTAGAAAGTCTACTCATACTTTTTATATTTTTTGAATTATAAAAAATATCACCAGAATACTCTTCATGGATTTTTAATATACATTTTGAAATAGTTGTTTTACCTGATCCTGACTCTCCAATGATGCCTAATGAATCATTTTTGAATAACTCAAAATTTATTTTTTTCAATATTTTTTTTCCACCAAGATTTAAACTTAGATTATTCACTTTAAGTATTTCTGAACTACTCTTACTGAAATTTTGTTTATTAACAAGAAGTTTCTTGTTTAATGATATTAATTTTTTTGTATAATTTTTTTTTGGATTTTTAAAAATTTTTGATGTTTCACCCTCCTCAATAATTTCGCCATTTTTTAGAAAAATGATATAATCTGAAATTTCCAGAACTAAATTAAGATTGTGAGTTATAAAAATTAAACTCATTTTATATTCTTTTTTTAGTTTTAGTAATAGCGATATAATTTCTTTTTTTATTATCGTATCGAGTGAAGACGTAGCTTCATCACATATCAAAATTTCAGGATTTTTTGAAATCATCATTGCAATCATGAGCCGTTGCTGCTGGCCTCCACTGAGTTCATGAGGATATTTTTTCAATGTAAACTGAGGGGCATCAATTTTGACCTTTTTAAGAAGATCAATTGCATAATCAATTTTGTTAATATTTTCTAAATGGGTGGAGTCAAAACACTCAATTAATTGGTCTCCACATTTTATACTTGGATTAAGATAGCTTGATGGATCTTGAAAAATAATTCCAATATCATTTTTCAAAATTTTTCTAAAATCGTTATTGGAGATTTTATTTAAATCAGTTTTTTTGTAAAATATGCTACCAACTTGATTTAGACCTTTTAATATGGATAACCTTAAAACACTTAATGCAGTTACAGATTTTCCACTTCCAGATTCACCAACTATTCCAAGAACTTTATTTTTCTTTAGTTTGAAACTTATATTTTTAACAATAGATTCTTTGTCAGTGGAAACATTCAAGTTTTTTATTTCTAGTAAAGTATTATTCACTAATTAATTTATTTGTTTTTAAAATTTTAAAACTTTCAGAGATATATCTTTCAAAGTCTTTAGGAAATCCATTTAAACTTTGCCCTTTAGATTTACTTCTCCCAAGTCTTGTAATAATTAAATCAATTTTTGGAAAAATAATTACATATTGTCCATTATGACCTCTAAGAGAAAAAAATTTATGGTTTTCATATTCACCTAACCAAAATCCATATCCATAAATTGGATTGTTTTCAAAGCTTGGTGAAATAGATTTTATGACATTTGAACTATCAATAACTTGTTTGTTATTAATCATTCCCATGTTTTTATAGAGTTTACCAACCTTAGAAAAATCACGCGCATTGGAATTCAAACAACAATATGCTTTTATTTCATTATTTTCTTTACTATCGATCATCCAAAGAGCATTTTCTTCTGCTCCAATCGGATCCCATAACCATTCACTGACAAGATCATTAATTTTTTTATCATTAGCTTTTTCAATTACCATAGCTAAAAGTTGAGTGCTGCCGCTCTGGTAATTAAATTTTTCACCAGGTAAATCAACGAACGAAGATTTGAGCATTAATTTTTTTAAGTCTTTTGTCACATATGATCTAGCAGTAACTCCTAATAAATCTTTGTAGTTTTCTTCCCATTTCAGCCCAGATGACATTGATGCTAAATGCCCAACTGTAACATCTTTTCCACCTCTGGCTTCAAATTCAGGATAGTATTTTATTAGTTTTTCATCTAAACTTTCAATTGTATTTGATTCAATGCTTTTAAATAATAAAAATGAAATAATACTCTTTGACATTGAAAAAGAATTAGTCATTGAACTTTCATCATATCCCAAAAAATATTTTTCATGAATAATGGAGTCATTCATAATTATTAGAAATGCAGTACTTTCATACTCATTGTGAATAGCCTCTAACTGTTTTGTGGTTTCTAATCGATTATACTGCTTATGCTTTGCCCAATGTATAGGTTTTTGACTTTTGTAAACTACATTATTTTCAAAAAATTTATAGTCGTCTATAGATGCTTTTGTCCTTTTTGTTTTAATAACTAATTCAACCATGCTTTTGTAGTCATTAAAATTTTCATGTTTAGTAAATAGAATTGAGCTAACTACTATAATAATAAAGGTGAAAAACGAAATTAATATTTTAACTCTTAGACTCATTTTGAATTTCGATAAATATATATATTTAATTCTTATTGATTATTTTAGATTAGCTCAAACATGAAAAAGCCTTTTTTTTATTTAAGAACAAGAATATTTTTATCAATGATAGCTCTTGTTTTTGTATCTTTTTTATTGATTGGTCTATCTACTAATTTTCAAATAACTGAGAGCTCTTATTATTATCACGAACTTAGATTGGATAGAAAAGAATCACAACTTCAAAGAGCAATTTCATATGAATTTATAAACAATATTAATCCAGTTAAAAGTCAAATTTTTAGAGATAAAATTTTTAAAATTTCTGATATACAAAATATAAGTTTTAGCATATATGATTTAAATGGAAATTTAATTCAGTCAACATTTGAGGAAAGTGCATTATCCAGAATTAGTCAAGATTTAATTGATAAAATTAATTTGGCCGAAAAAAAGAAATATGTTGAAATTAAAAAAGTTGGTGAGAAGCAAGTCCGAGAATCATATTCAATAATATATGATTACAACAATGAACCAATTTGGATTTTGAATCTTCCTTACTTTGATGATGATAAATTAAATGTTTATGAATTAAGATCTTTCATATTAAATATTGTTCAAGTTTATCTGTTATTATTTGTTTTAGCTATAATTATTTCATACTTCGTCTCTAGTTATATTACAAATCCAATTTCAGAAATAGTTTATAAAATGAAACAAATGAGGATTGATAAGTTGAATAAAAAAATCAATCTTAAAGTTACTAGTAGGGAAATGTTTACCCTAGTCAATTCATATAATAATATGGTAGATCAAATTGATCAGAATATAAAAGAGATTTCCAAGTCACAGAGAGAGTTAGCTTGGAGAGAAATGGCAAAACAAGTAGCACATGAAATTAAAAATCCACTAACTCCAATGAAATTAAGTGTTCAAAATTTTAAAATAAAATTTGACCCAAAGGATCCAAATGTTGAAAAAAAATTGGATGAATATAGTAAAACTTTAATTCAACAAATAGATGTATTAAGCTCTATTGCAACAGCATTCTCAAGCTTCGCTGAATTACCGGCTCAAAAAAATGAAAAAATTGATTTGATATCTACTACAAAATTATGTTTAGAAATTTTTAATGACAGGAATGTTGTATTTAAATCAGACTTAAATAAATTAGAGATTTTATTTGATAGAACTAACTTGATAAGGATTATTAATAATCTTGTCAAAAATTCCATCCAAGCAACAAATGATATTTTAGAGCCTAAAATCTTAGTTCAGGTAAAAAAAATAAATAAATCAGCATTAATTGAAATTATAGATAATGGCTTAGGTATTCCAAATGAGTTGAAGGAAAAAATATTTGAACCTAATTTTACCACTAAAACTAAAGGTATGGGGCTTGGTTTGAGTATAATTAAAAATTTAATAACAAATTACAAAGGAACTATATCCTTTAAATCGAAAAAGGGTGAAACGGTTTTTACAATTAAATTACCTGTTGATTAACAGTACTCGTTGTAAGCTTCTTTTAGATTTTCAGCAATAATTTTAGCATCTCTTCCTTCAATATGATGTCGCTCTAGCATATGTACTAATGACCCATCTTTAAATAGTGCAATGCATGGTGATGATGGAGGAAAGGGAAACATTAAATTTCTTGCAGATTCAGTAGCTACTTTATCAACTCCTGCAAAAACGGTGAATAGATTGGTGGGAGTTTTTTCATTTTGTAATGAACCAAGAATACCGGGTCGAGCATTTGCAGCAGCACATCCACAAACTGAATTAACAACAATAACAGATGTATTTTCTTTTATTAAATCTTTAATATCATCTTCAGCTTTAAGCTCAGAGAAACCGTTACTTGTAAGTTCCTCTTTCATTGGATTAACAATATGTTCTGGGTACATAACTTTAATTTTTTCAAATATACTAAAGAAGTATTAAATTCCATTTGTAATTTTACATTGTGTATAGATGGTTTTTGGGATTATTCGGTTTTTTCATTTACAGAATTCCTGGTTTTTTTGTCGGTTTTTTTATTGGATCTATTATTGATAATGGTGGTATTAGAAGAGTTAATTCAAATATTGTAAAAGAATTTGAAATCAATCTTCTTTCTCTCGCATCAATTTTAATAAAATCTGACGGAAAAATTTCTACATCAGAGCTACAGTTTGTTCGTAATTATTTCATTTCAATTTATGGCCCTCAAAAAGCCAATAATTTATTTACAAGATTTAATAAAGAGGTTGATAAATCTAATATATCAGCTGAAAAAATATGCGTTTTCTATAGATCTAGGACATCTTACGAAACTAGATTACAAATTATTAATCTTTTGTTTAATGTTGCAAAATCAGATGGAAACATTTCTAATTTTGAATTAGAAAAACTCTATGAATTTTCTACTTTTATGAAAGTTTCAAGAATGGATTTCGAAAGCTTGAAGGCAATGTTTATTAAGTCTTCAAACTCTGATTATAAAATTCTAGAAGTAGATAAAAACTGTTCAGATTCAGAGCTGAAAAAAGCATATCGAGATCTTGCAAAAAAACATCATCCTGATAAAGTTCAACATTTAGGCGAAGTTTACATCAAATCTGCCAAGGAAAAATTTGCAAGGATACAAGCTGCGTATGAAAACATTAAAAAGCAAAGAGGGATAGCATGATAGATCAACTTTATTTTTATTTGGAAATTGGCTACAATCATATTTTAGACTTAAGCGCTTATGATCACTTTTTGTTTTTGGTGTCTATTACAATTCCGTTTTCTTTTAAATACTTTAAAAAGGTATTTTGGATTGTAACTTTATTTACAATCGGGCATTCATCTTCAATTATTTTATCGACATATAATATTATCAATCCAAACATGTCAATAATAGAATTTTTAATTCCGGTAACGATTATTTTCTCAGCAATATCAAATGTATTTTTTTTTATAAAGGACGAAAGCTTGGATATTAAAACTTTATTTATTGCACTATTTTTTGGAATAATTCATGGATTTGGTTTTGCAAACTACTTTAATCAAATAACTTTTGATGATACATTTGATACAACAGCTTTACTAGGTTTTTCTTTTGGAGTTGAACTTGCTCAAATTATAATAGTAATATCAATACTTTTGATAAACTCAATTTTAATGTTTTTGATTAAAGAAAAATATAATTTATACATTAAAATAAGCTCGATCATTGTTTGTATATTGACTATGTTATTATTTTTTTAATTTATATGTCATCACAAAAACAACTGAAGTACGATAAAGCTTATTTAAAAATGGCGCTTGAGTGGGGTAAATTATCTCATTGTAAAAGAAAACAAGTAGGGGCTTTAATTGTAAAAGACAGAATGATTATTTCGGATGGTTTTAATGGCACTCCAAAAGGATTTGAAAATGTTTGTGAAGACGAAGACAACTATACTAAATGGTATGTTTTACACGCGGAAGCCAATGCAATAACAAAGGTTGCTTCTTCAACACAATCTAGTCAAGGAGCCACATTGTATATCACATTATCTCCTTGCAAAGAATGCAGTAAATTAATTTTCCAGTCAGGAATTGTTCGGGTTGTTTATATCACGGAGTATAAGGACAGAACAGGCTTAGATTTTTTAATTAAGGCTGGTGTTGAAGTAACACAAATCATTAATCTTTAATTTTTTTTTCAATTTTTTCAGAAATTATTAAAATTAAAATCAGAACTATAGCACAACTTGAGGCTAATATTCCAACTAGTGAAATTTTATTATCAGAGTCGCTAATTTCAAATTCAAAATTATAATTGAAAACATTTATGATTAAAATTATAACACTAATTGTTAGACCAATTTTCTTTATCATATTTTTGTTTAAGCAAAGTTACTAATTGTAATGATAATAATTGATAAAACCTTAGTATCAAATGATGTGATTGAAAGAAAATTCACTTGCGAAATACTTAGTTGCAAAGGGGGGTGTTGTGTTAAAGGGGATATTGGAGCTCCTTTAGAATTGGAGGAAGCAGAAAAGCTAAAAAAAAATTATAAAAAATTAAAAAAATATATTTCTGAAACTGGATTTGATTTATTGAAAAATAATCAAAGTTTTGTTAAAGATGAAAATGGGGAATTACACACGCCATTGATTAATGATAAAGAATGCGCTTACATTAAAACAGATAAAAAAGGTATAGTGAAATGTGGAATTGAAAACGCATATAATGCTGGAGAAATTGATTTTAATAAACCAATCTCATGTCAATTATATCCTTTAAGACTTACTGAACTTAAAAATTATACGGCTGTTAACTATCATGATTGGGAAATTTGTAATGCAGGTTGTGTTAAAGGTGAAAATGATAATATATATGTTTTTGAGTTTTTGAAATCAGCTTTAATCACAAAATTTGGAACTGACTGGTATGAAAAATTATTAGCAGAAAAAAAAACAAATACGTAGATTTTTCTTTAATTCATAAATTGTTAAAAACTAAGCCAATTTGTGAATAATTAATTCTTTTATTTCTGACAACATTTTAGAATCTTTGTTAAGCTTAATTGCAATTAATCTAATCACAATACTGTTATGGTTGAACCAATTTTAAAAGAAAATAAAGATAGATTTGTCATCTTCCCAATAAAACATCACGATTTGTGGGAGTGGTACAAAAAATGTGAAGCAAGTTTTTGGACTGCTGAAGAGATAGATCTTCACCAGGATTTGACAGACTGGTCTACAAAATTAAATGACGATGAAAAGTATTTCATCAAACATATCCTAGCTTTTTTCGCTGCTTCTGACGGGATAGTTAATGAGAATCTCGCCGAAAATTTTGTAAACGAAGTTCAATATTCAGAAGCGAAATTCTTTTATGGTTTTCAAATCATGATGGAAAATATTCATTCAGAAACTTATTCATTGTTGATTGATACCTATGTCAAAGATGATAATGAAAAAGATAAATTATTTAATGCAATTGAAACTTTTCCTGCTATTAAAAAGAAAGCTGATTGGGCATTAAAGTGGATTGAATCTGATTCATTTGCAGAAAGATTAATCGCTTTTGCAGGTGTTGAAGGTATCTTTTTTTCAGGTGCATTTTGTTCAATTTTTTGGTTGAAAAAAAGAGGTCTTATGCCAGGTTTAACTTTTTCAAATGAGCTCATTTCAAGAGATGAGGGAGTGCATTGTGATTATGCAGTTCATTTGCATAACAATCATTTAGTAAATAAAGTTCCTAAAGAAAGAATTACACAGATTTTAACAGATGCATTAGATATCGAAAAAGAGTTTATCACAGAATCTCTACCAGTGAGTTTAATTGGTATGAATGCTAAGCTAATGACTCAGTATTTAGAGTTTGTTACCGACAGACTTCTGGTTGAGCTTAATTGTGATAAAGTTTATAATGCCACAAATCCTTTTGAATTTATGGATATGATTTCATTACAAGGAAAAAC
>NTKN01000003.1 GCA_002457715.1 Cryomorphaceae bacterium MED-G14 | reverse complement strand
GATTTAAAGCATTATCATTTTGAGCATTAACTCTTATTTTTAGTGTTTTGATGCTTCTTTCTAACATCCATGCAGTATACTCACTAATGTTTGATCCAAAATTCAAACCTGAACTTTTTATCAATTCAATTTTTTCTTTACTTCCGCTAACAGATCCAGCAAGAATATCACTATGACCACCTAAATATTTTGTAGCACTATGAATAACTAAATCAATTCCAAAATCAATTGGATTTTGATTAACAGGACTTGCAAAAGTATTATCAATTACTGAAATAAGACCGTTACATTTTGCAAAATCTGAAATTGAAGATAAATCAATAATGTTTAATAAGGGATTACTAGGCGATTCAACATAAATAACTTTTGAGTTTTTTTTCAAAGAGGAATCTAATTTTTTCTTGTCATTGACATCCACGTAAGAATGTTCTATTCCAAATTTTTTAAATTCAGTATTGGCTAAATTGATTGTACCACCATATAAAGAGTCTTGAAGGATTACATGGTCTCCTTGTTTAAGTAATGAGAGCATTGTAGTCGTAATAGCACCAAGGCCAGATCCAAAAAGTAGAGAAAGTTCTGCATTCTCTAAGTCAGAAATTTTTTTACAAACACCCATTTGATTAGGTGTATTGAAATACCTTGGGTAAACATCACTTTTAATAAAATCATAGGTTATAGAAGGATATAATGGGGAAATATTTCCAAAATATTTCTCATCTAATAGATTTCCTGAATGAACACATTTTGTGCTTTTATTTTTGTTGTTGTTGTTCGACATTTTAATTTTAGCTGCTGGTTATCCAATCAATAATTTTTTGATCCTCAGGTTTTGTTCTTGGTGAAATAACCTTGTGAATTGAACCATCCTCATTGATAAGATATTTTTGAAAATTCCAAGATACAGATGAACTGATAACTCCGTTTTTAGATTTATCAGTTAGAAATTTATATAGGGGATGCATAGATGAACCTTTGACAGAAATTTTACTCATCATAGGGAAGGAAACACCATAATTTTCTTTACAAAAATTTGCAATCTTTTCATTAGAACCAGGTTCTTGCCATAAAAAATTATTTGCAGGAAAACCTATAATAACAAAATTCATATTCTTATACCTTGAATAAAGATTTTCTAAACCTTTGTATTGAGATGTTAAACCGCATTTTGATGCAGTATTAACTATCATAATTTTTTTTCCTTTTAACTCACTTAGTTTAAAATCATCTCCGTATATATCTTTGACGGTAAAGTCATAAATTGATTCTTGCATTGATAAACTTTGTGATAATATACAGTTAATTCCCATAAAAAAAGAGAGTAAAAATAATTTGTTCATAGCTACTTAAATAATTTCAGCAGTTAAGTTGGCTTCAACTAACTTCTCTAACCTTGGTTTAAGGTCAAAAAGTGTACCAGATTTGACTGAACACTTTCCTTTATAGTGAACAATTAACGTACACTGCTCGGCTTGTATTGTAGTATGATCACAAAATTTTATTAAACTTTCTATCACATGGTCAAAAGTATTGACATCATCATTATAAAGAATTATTTGATGATGATCAGATTTTAGCTGATCGTATAATATTTTTTTTTGAGTTTTTTCTTTTACACTCATAACCAGTTAGTTAGAGTAAATTTACGATATTTTTAAAAAAACTAAATTGAGTTTACTATTTCAACAAAGTCGTGAGCATTTAGTGATGCACCACCAATTAAGCCTCCATCGACATCAACTTTACTAAATATATCTGCTGCAGAATCAGGCTTAACACTTCCACCATAAATTATCGATATATTATTTGAAAAATCTTCACCAAATCTTTCAGCAATATTTTTTCTAATGAAAGCATGAATTTCTTGTGCTTGATCTGGCGATGCAGTTAATCCAGTACCTATAGCCCATACCGGTTCATATGCAATTATTAAGTTTTCGTAGTTTATTTTATCAATTTTAAAAATTGTATTTTCTAGTTGATCTTCAATAACATCAAAATGAAGATCACTTTCTCTGTCATTTAGGCTTTCACCAATGCAGAAAAAAACTTTAAACCCTTCATGTAATGAATTGGAAAGTTTTTTATGTAATATCTCGTCAGTCTCTTGGTAATATTCTCTTCTTTCAGAATGACCAATTAAGACGCTATCTATACCAATACTTTTTAGCATTGATAAAGAAACTTCACCTGTAAATGCTCCACATTTATTTTCGTTGACATTTTGTGCTAAAACTTTAATTTTAGTTCCCTCACATTGCTTAATTGATTCATTAAGAAAAGGAAATGAGGGTGATATATAAATATCTGTATCATTCTCTATATTTAATTTTAACTTAATTGCTTTAATCAAATCATTCGACATGATTAAATCATTATTCATTTTCCAATTTCCAGCAACAACTTTTTTTCTCATATTTATTTTATTCTAGGATCCAACAATTTATAAATTTCATCTACAAAGATATTAATAAGGATGAAAGAAAAACTAACAATTAAAACTGAACCAATTACAACTGGAACATCTAATGTGTTTAGTGAGTTTACAATTTCTTTACCCAAACCATTCCAACCAAAAATGTATTCAACAAATACCGAACCTGCCAACAAACTAGCAAACCATCCAGATAACGCAGTCACAACTGGATTTAAAGAATTTTTAATACAATGCTTGTAAACAACTTCAAATGTAGATAAACCCTTAGCATACGCTGCTATAACATAATTTTTCTTTAAAACTTCAATTAAAGAATTTCTCATCATCATACTTATAACTGCAATAGGTCGAATTCCTAATACTAATGATGGTAAAATTAAATTTTTAAACTTCAATTGGTATTTAATTCCATAATCATCAAGCTCATATAAGCTACCAGTCATGTTTAATCCTGTAATATCTGAGAGCACAAACCCAAATATCCATGCAAATATAATTGCACTAAAAAATGATGGAACACTCATACCAAGTGTACTTAATACTTGAATTAAATTATCCAATAAACTTCCTTTGTTCAAAGCAGAAAAAATTCCTAAAATTAAACCTATCACTATTGCTATAACTATTGATGAAACTGCTAATACAACTGTATTAGGAAATGTATTGGCTATTATTGAAGAGACTTTTACACCTCTTCTTTGATAAGATTCTCTTAAATATGGGAACTTTAATACAATTGACGTAGATTTTGTATTTATCAACTTTATGTATTTATACTTTTTGTCATCTAAAAAATTAAAATCTATTTCATTATTTGAATGGACTGAAATTATTGATAAATCATTTAGATAGTATAAATATTGCTCAAAAACAGGCAAATCAAAACCATATTTTTTATTGATAATTTTTAATTGCTCATCATTCTCATTTTGATCCATCATCATTCTAGCCGGGTCACCAGGTAAAACTTTAAATAAAAAAAATACAACAGTTACAACTCCAAATAATGTGAAGAAAATATTTAGAATTTTCATTCCTTTATATATTGCAAATGAATTAAAGCAAATACAGAGTAGTTAATGATATCATGATAATTTGCATCAACTCCTTCACTAACAATTGTCTTACCATGATTATCTTCAATTTGCTTGATTCTGAGAAGTTTTTGTATGATTAAATCCGTTAGAGAGCTGATTCTCATATCCTTCCATGCTTCTCCATAATCATGATTTTTTTTCAACATTAGATCTTTAACAATTTTAACCTGATTATTAAAGGCATCAATAGCTTGGCTAATATTCATATCTGGATCATTAGATACACCTTTTTCAATTTGAATAAGAGCCATAATTGAGTAATTAATTATTCCAATAAATTCTGGCTCTTGCCCCTCATCTATTTTTTTTTCTTTATTGATTTGAAGACTTCTTATTCTTTGAGCTTTTATAAAAATTTGATCGGTAAGCGAAGATAATCTTAAAATCCTCCATGCACTACCATAATCTTTCATTTTACTTGAAAATGTATTTACACATTTTAAAATAATTTCGTCAAAAAGATTTGCTGTACTATTCACAAAGAATTTTTATGTAAATTTCGAACAAATTTATCTAATATACTAATCCATTTAACTAATGAATATTAACATACGGGGTAATCTTTATGATTTAAGTTCACCAAAAATCATGGGTATTCTTAATGTGACGCCGGATTCATTCTATGATGGAGGAAAGTTTAAAAATTTGAAAGAAATTTTAAAGCATGTAGAAAAAATGATTTATGATGGTATGGACATTCTTGATATTGGTGGCTACAGCTCTAGACCAGGGGCACAAGATATTACAACTGAAGATGAGTTAGAAAGGGTAATACCAGTTATTAAGGAGTTAAAAAAAACATTTCCTTCACTTATTATTTCTGTTGATACTTTTAGATCTTCAGTAGCTAAGAAATCATTAGATCTAGGTATTGATATTATCAACGATATTTCAGCAGGTATATTAGATAGTAAGATGTTTGATGTAATTGCTGATTATCAATGTCCTTACATAATTATGCATATGCAAGGTTCTCCTCAAAATATGCAAAATAATCCCAACTACAAAAATCCAACAAAAGAAATTATTAGCTTTTTAGCAAAAAGAATTAAATCAGCAAGAGAAAAAAAAATAATCGATTTAATTATAGATCCTGGATTCGGTTTTGGCAAATCAATGAGCCATAATTTTGAGTTATTAAGCAATCTAGAGTATTTTTCTATGCTAGATCTTCCAATTTTAGCTGGATTTTCTAGAAAATCTATGATATATAAAACACTTAAAATAAAAAAAGAAGAAGCTTTGAATGGAACATCAGTGTTAAATACAATTGCTTTATTAAAAGGTATTAAAATACTAAGGGTTCATGATTTAAAGGAAGCAAAAGAATGCGTACTTTTATATAACTTAATTAAATAGTTCAAATTACTTAATTTTAAATTATTGGAATTTTTAGACTTAATAGTATCTACAATTTTACCCATAATTGATGTTGTACTGGCAGCTGGAATGCTATATTATGCATATAAATATTTAAGGGGTACTTCAGCAATTATTATTTTTAGAGGATTTATTTTAGTATATATAATTTGGTGGGTTACTGATATAGCTAATATGAATATACTTAGTAATATATTGGGTGGATTTATTAGTGTTGGGGTATTTGCTTTAATAATTGTTTTTCAACAGGAAATTAGAACTTTTTTGTTAATGTTAGGTTCGAACCGATTTACAAATAATAAATCTGTAATTAAAAGATTAAAATTATTATTTAAAATATCTCAGGAACAATCAAAAATTAATATTGATGAACTTTTCTCTGCAATAGAAAGTTTAATAAATTCAAAAACAGGTGCTTTAATTGTTTTTGAAAGAAATACAAACTTAGATTTTGTAAAATCAGATGCGGATATCCTAAATGCAGAACTATCTTCTTCATTAATCGAAAGTATTTTCTTCAAAAATAGTCCTTTGCATGATGGGGCTATAATAATTGAAGGTAATGTAATTAAGTCAAGTAGAGTAACTCTTCCAATTACAAAAAAAACAATTAGTAAGTCCTATGGTTTACGACATAAAGCTGCAGTTGGAATAACTGAGGATACAGATGCTATTAGTCTCGTTATTTCTGAGGAAACTGGTAAAATTTCTTATATACAGAATGGTGCATTCATTAAATTTAAAAACTTAGATAATCTTAAAGAATTAATTATAAATGATCTAGCTAACTAATTCTGTTTTTTGGTATTGTAATTCAAATAATTTTTTGTAATGACCATCCTTAATTTTCATTAAGTCATCATGACTTCCCATTTCTTTAATTTCACCTTTATCTAAAACAATAATTTTATCTGAATTTAGTATAGTTGATAACCTATGGGCTATAATAATTGATGTTTTATTTTGAATTATTTTTGAAATAGCAAACTGAATTAACTTTTCTGTTTTTGTATCAATTGATGATGTCGCTTCATCCAAAATTAAAATATTTGAATCACTAATATAGGCTCTTAAAAATGATATTAATTGTTTTTGCCCTTCGGACAACATTACTCCCCTTTCTTTTACATTGTAATTATATGATCCTGGCAATTTTTTTACAAAATTATGAACTCCTATTTCTTTAGCTGCGGAAATCACATTGGCTTTATTAATATTTTTGTTGTACAAAACAATGTTATTGTAAATTGAATCAGCAAATAAAAATATATTTTGAGTAACCAATGAAATCTGAGATCTTAGAAATTTTATTGATAATTCACGAATACTTTTTCCGTCAATTAAAATGTCTCCACCATTAATTTCATAAAATCTTAATAATAAATTAATAATAGTTGTTTTCCCTGAACCTGTTGATCCAACTATTGCAATTTTCTCACCACTTTTAATTGTAAGATTGAATTTTTTGAATACACTATTTTTTGGCTCATATGAGAAATCAACATTTTTAAAAATAACATTCCCATTTATTTTCTTAAGTTTTAAATTTCCAGTGTCACTTATAAAGTCATTTGTATCAAGAATATTAAAAATTCTGTTTGCAGCAACCATTCCCATTTGAAGTGTATTGAACTTATCTGCAATTTGTCTTAAAGGCCTAAATAACATTTGTGAAAGTTGAATAAAAAGAAAAATAGTACCAATTGTGATGGAAGAATCACTGAATCCAACCAATCCTCCTCCATACCAAACTAACAAGCCAATAGTAATTGAAGTTGAAATTTCTGCAACAGGAAAGAAAATCGAGTTATACCAAACAGTTTTCAACCAGGCATTTTTATGTTTTTCATTGATTTTAATAAAATTTGATTTTTCAATACTTTCTCTATTAAAAATTTGAATTTCTTTCATGCCAGATATTCTTTCTTGAACAAAAGAATTTAAATTAGCAACTTCATTTCTTACTTGATTGAATGCTGTTTTCATTGCTCTTTGAAATAACCTGGTTGCAATTAATATAAATGGTAAAATCAGAAAAATAATTAAAGAAAGTTTAATACTTAAAATAAGCATTACAACTAAAACAGAAAACATCAATAATAAATCTGAAATAATCATAAAGAGACCTTGACTAAAAATACTAGCAATTGTCTCCATATCATTAACAGATCTTGTTACTAATCTACCGACAGATGATCTATCATAATAAGACATTTTAAAACTAATAATTCTTCTAAATAATTTTATTCGTATGTCATACACAACCTTTTGACCAAGAATATTTGCTAGAAAAACAAAAAGAAACTGAAAAGAAACTTTAAATAAAAGAACACCAAACATTAATGATATTATAAAAATTAAACCCTCATAATCTTTTGGAGTAATATATTTATCAACAGCTATCTTAAGTAAATATTGATTAACAATAGAAAAAACAGAAATTGAAATTGCTGCAGTTATTAAAAAAATAAAATTAATCTTGTAGGGATATACGTATTTTAGTAATCGTCTAAAAAGTTTAATATTAAATTTTTTATTTTCTGACATTTAAAATTTCTTTGAGATTATATTCAATTTTACACAAATATAAACCACATGCTGGGACAGAGTATCCTGCAAATTTTCTATTTTTTTTTAAAATTATCTTTTCAAAATCATCAACAGTAATTTTACCAATTCCAACTTCAATTAATGTACCAACAACTGCTCTAACCATATTTCTTAAGAAACGATCGGCTTTGATAGAAAAAATCAATATATCATTATTTGACTCCCATCTAGCATTCATTATGTTACAATTAAAAGTTTTAACATCAGAATTAGACTTACTAAATGATTCAAAATCTTGATGCTTACATAATATTTTTGCAGCTTTGTTCATCAAATTAATATCTAGATGATTTTTAAATTGAAATACTCTTTTATGTAGTAAGGGGGTTTTTTTTTGACTGATGTGATACTCATACAGTCTGGAAATAGCACTAAATCTTGCATGAGATTCATGACTTACTTGAAAAATTTTATTAACACTAATATCGTGCGGAAGGAAGGAATCTAGCCTATGAGTAAAACCAATTAAATCAAGTTTATTTTTATAATCAAAATGAGCTATCATTTCTTTGGCATGAACACCTGAGTCTGTTCTACCTGCACTAACAATATTTATTTTATCTTTCAATAAAATTGATATACAATCTTCAATGGTTTGCTGTATAGTTTGTGATTTAGGCTGTTTTTGCCAGCCGTGATAATTTGAACCATCAAAAGAAATTTCAAGAAAATATCTCAAAAGGATTTATATTTTTGTTAATCAAAGATAACCAATAAGTGTTTTAAAAAATTGAAAAAAATTTTAGTTCTTTCAGATACTCATAGCTACATTGATGAAAGGATAATGAGTTTTGCCTCACAATCAGATTACATCATCCATGCAGGTGACATTGGAAACTATAATGTAATCGAGAAATTAAAATTAAATTCCAACATACATTTTGTATATGGCAACATTGATAATAATGAAATCAGATCTTCATGTAATGATTATGAGAATTTCAGTATTGATGGATTAAAAATACTTTTAACACACATTTCAGGAAAATCACCAAAATATAATAACAAAACACTAAAAAAAATAAAACAATTCATGCCTGATATATTGATTTCCGGTCATTCTCATTTACTAAAAATTGAATTTGACAAAAAAAATAATTTATTATTTATAAATCCAGGTGCTGCCGGAAGGCACGGGTTTCACAAAAAAAGAACTATGATAAGATTTGAAATTAGTAAATCTAAAATTCAAAATATGGAAATAATTGAACTAGGATTAAGATCTAAATTACCTAATTCTATCAAGTGAATTTATTTTAGACTTATCTTTCTTGATTGAACTAATAGTAATAAAAATTAAAAAGAATGAAAGAAAAAAATAGATAAGACATGGATCTTTGAATGAACTGATGATTGACCTTTCATCGAAAAAATTTAATATTCCAAAAAAAAGAGGAATGAAAAGCAACTTTAGTATAATTAATTGAATTTTTAAATATTTGAATAAAAAAACATTAATCAATATTATTAAAATAAATAACTCTGAAAAAAAATAATCATTAATATATTGTCTGAAATTACCAAAGTAGCTTTCAGGAAGTGAAAATTCTTTTGTACTATCAATTGATATTACAATTAAAAAATTAATTAAAACTAAAAGAAGCATATAAAAAGATTGTATTCTTTGGATCATTTTAAATTTTTTAATAAAAATACAATTTAATATAAAGTAAATAAATATTTGTATATTTGAAATAGTTATCAAAACTCTCCAGATAACCAAATCAAAAATCAGTTTAAATTATGTTAGAGTTAAAAGATTTAAATAAGAAAAAGATAACAGAGTTAGTTGAAATTTGTAACGAACTAAGTATTGATAATTCTGGGAAAAAGAATGAGATTATTGAAAGAATAATAGATTTTCATTCTAAAGATGAAAAAAAGAAAAATCCTCGTGAGCGAGTTAGAAGAGATTTTAAAAAAACTAATCACGATAATTCCGAAAAAAATCATAATAAAGATTCTAGAAATAGATACAAAGAACCAGACTTTGAGTTTGATGGAATCATCGAATCTGAAGGTGTATTAGATTTAATGCAGGAAGGATATGGTTTTTTAAGATCATCTGATTTTAACTACTTGAGCTCACCAGATGATATTTATGTTTCACATTCCCAAGTAAAACTCTTTGGTTTAAAAACAGGTGATACTGTACTGGGTCAAGTTAGACCTCCAAAGGATGGTGAAAAATACTTTCCTTTAATAAAAGTAAATCTTATAAATGGTTTGTCTCCTGATGTTGTAAGGGATAGAGTTTCTTTTGAACATCTAACTCCACTTTTTCCTGAAGAAAAGTTTAATATAGCTGATAGAGATAGTAGTATTTCTACTAGAATAATAGATCTTTTTTCTCCAATCGGTAAAGGTCAAAGAGGAATGATAGTTTCTCAACCTAAAACTGGAAAAACAATGCTTTTAAAAGATGTTGCTAATGCAATAGCTGCTAATCATCCTGAAGTATATCAGATAATTTTATTAATAGATGAAAGACCTGAAGAAGTTACAGACATGCAAAGGAATGTTAAGGGTGAGGTTGTAGCATCAACTTTTGATGAACCTGCTGACAGACATGTACGTGTAGCTAACATTGTATTAGAAAAAGCCAAAAGACTAGTTGAGTGCGGTCATGACGTTGTTATTTTACTCGATTCTATTACACGTCTAGCTAGAGCATATAATACTGTTCAACCTGCATCCGGAAAAATTCTTAGTGGTGGTGTAGATGCCAATGCTCTTCACAAGCCAAAAAGATTTTTTGGTGCTGCTAGAAATATTGAAGGTGGTGGCTCATTATCCATAATTGCTACTGCCCTAACTGAAACTGGGTCCAAGATGGATGAAGTTATTTTTGAGGAATTTAAGGGTACTGGAAATATGGAATTACAACTTGACAGAAGAATTTCCAACAGAAGAATTTTTCCAGCTATTGACCTAGTATCATCAAGTACAAGAAGAGATGATCTATTACTTGATGAAAATACAATTCAGAGAATGTGGATTATGAGAAAATATTTAGCGGACATGAACCCAGTAGAATCAATGGAGTTTGTCGAAGATAAGATCAAGAAAACACTAAATAACGAGGAATTTTTAATATCAATGAATTCCTAAGCTTTTTTTTTAGCTTTACCTTTTGTCACTTTTAATGAATTAACATGCTTAGCTAACTTGGATTTAATGTTAGCTGATTTGTTTTTATGAATTATGTTATTTTTAGCAAGTTTATCTAATAATGATGTAACATTTTTGTAAAGTTTATCAGCATCCTTTTTATTAGTAGTTTCTTTTAATTTTTTTATACTATTTCTAGTAGTCTTATGCTGAAGCTTGTTTAATTGTTTTTTTGTTTCAGTCTGCCTTATTCTTTTTATCGCAGATTTATGATTTGCCATATAAATATTTTAGTAGCCCGTAGGGGAATCGAACCCCTCTTACCAGGATGAAAACCTGGCGTCCTAGCCGATAGACGAACGGGCCAAATTTAGCTGTGCAAATTTATATAAAGGAAACTATTAAGCAAAATATAATTCTGTTAATTTAATATGATTTTGCAAAATAAACTCTTTTTAATGATTTATTACCTGTAATAATACAGTCTCCACTTTTAGATTTTGATTCAGGGATACATCGTATGGTGGCTTTAGTCTCATTTTTTATTTTTTGTTCAGTTTCCTTAGTTCCATCCCAATGAGCCAAAACAAAACCTCCTTCTTTAATTAGTTTTTTGAATTCATCATAATTTTTTGCGACCCTTGTATTATTTAATTGAAAATTTTTTGACTTGGTAGTTAAATTTGTTTGAATATCATTTATCAAAAAATCTACTTTACTAATTAAGTCATTTATATTAATATTTTCTTTAAACAAAGTATCTCTTCTAAAAATTTCTGCAGATTTATTTTCAATATCTCTTAAACCTACAGTAACTCTTATGGGAACTCCTTTTAACTCATGTTCGTTATATTTATAACCTGGCTTGAAATTAAGCCTGTCATCAACCTTTATACTATAGCCCAAACCTCTTATTCGTTCAACATAAGGTTCAATGTAACTAAGAACATTATTTAATTCATTCTCAGATTTAAAAATGGGTATAATTACTATCTGATTAGGTGCTAATTTTGGTGGTAAAACTAACCCATTATCATCACCATGTGTCATTATTAAAGCCCCCATGAGTCTAGTAGAAACACCCCACGAAGTTGCCCACACATGCTCAAGCTTACCATTTTTATCAGAAAATTTTACATCAAAAGCTTTTGCAAAATTTTGACCCAAAAAATGAGAAGTTCCTGCTTGAAGAGCTTTTCCATCTTGCATTAGCGCTTCGATACAATATGTTTCCTCTGCACCAGCAAATCTTTCTGATTCAGACTTTGTTCCGCTAACTACAGAGATAGCCATAAAATCGTTCAAAAAATCAGCATATAATTTGTTAATTAATTTAGCCTCCTCAATTGCTTCATTTTTGGTAGCATGGGCTGTATGGCCCTCTTGCCATAAAAACTCAGAGGTTCTTAAAAATAATCTTGTTCTCATTTCCCATCTAACGACATTAGCCCATTGATTTAGAAGAATTGGTAAGTCTCTATATGATTGAATCCATTTCTTGTAAGTATTCCAAATAACTGCTTCACTTGTTGGTCTAACAATAAGTTCTTCATCTAGTTTAGAGTTTTCATCAACTTTTAATTTTCCTGGATTATTTTCATCATTTTTTAATCTGTAGTGAGTAACAACCGCACATTCCTTAGCAAAACCTTCTGCATTCTTTTCTTCAGCCTCAAAAAGACTTTTTGGAACAAAAAGCGGAAAGTATGCATTGTAATGTCCAGTTTCTTTAAATTTATTATCTAATTCTTTTTGGATTTTTTCCCATATGGCATAACCATATGGCTTAATAACCATACATCCTCTGACACTTGAGTTTTCTGCTAAATCAGCTTTTACAACAAGCTCATTATACCACTTTGAGTAATCTTCTGATCTATTTGTTAAATTTTTAGACATATTTCTTTGGCATAAATTTTGTCGTTATATTTAACAAAAATAAGCTAATAATGTCATCAAACAAGTTACTTTTTAATCAAAAAAATTTAATAATCTGTTTTGTGATGCTTTTTATTAGTTGTGGATCATTCAACACATCTAGTTTTGTGTCTTCTGATGGATTATATTCTGATGAAAGTACAACTAATTCTAAAATTCAATCATCGTACTATAAAAATTACTTTCAAGAAAAGATAAATGAATTTGAAAATAATATCTATCCTGATACAACATCTCTATCTAATTATATTAATTCTTCAGATATTTCTTACACTAATTCAAAACCTTCGTGGGGAGACATATCGGATAAAAAAATTATTAATATAAATTATCATGATAATTTTTACCTCAACCGATATCTAGGTTATGGATACTATTATGATTTTGGTTTCGATCATTATTATTGGCATAGTCCCTATTACTATTATAACAATAGGTACCCATATTATTCATATCGATATTGGGGATCAAGACATTATCCTTATGGTTATTGGAGACCCTACACCTATTTTCCTTACAGGTATAATTGGTCCAATTCTTATGGTTATTACTATCCTTATAATTACAACAACAAACAGTTTTCTTTAAATTCTGGTAGAAGAGGAAGTTTTTCTGGATCTGTTGAATATAACAATAGATCTTCTGTTATTGATAATAGTAATGAAAATAAAATTAATTACAGTAATTCTAGATCCTATAGTAATTTATCAAATAACATAAGTTCTAGATATTATGATAGAATTATAGTTAGAAAAGATGGAAGTTCAACAACTGAAAGAACATATTACAATAAATATAATACCGGTCCGCTAAAAAACGTAAAAAATGAATTCTCAACATCTTCGTCAAATTATAAAGACTATGACAAAAGAAATAATAATATAAATTCTGAGAGAAGATATTATTCAAAAGAAAGCTCTAATTGGAGATTAAGTGGTAGAAGTTATAATTCACCGTCCACAACAAATTCAAACTCACCTCGTTCATATTATAACCCAAATAGTTCAAGATCAAGTTCAAACTCTAACTTTAATTCAAATTATTCCAGTGGTTCCTCCTCAAGCTCAATTTCAGCCCCATCTAGTAGATCTTACAGTGGAAATTCCTCCTCAAGTAGAACGAGCTCTTCATCTGGATCAAGTAGAGGTTCAAGATAAATGAGATTCATTGTAATTATTTTCGTTTTAGTATATCATGTAAGTAATTGTCAAGATATTAATGATGCTATAAATTATAGTTTTGAAAATCAAATTGGTAACTCAAGGTTTACATCTATGAGTGGAGCTTTTGGAGCTCTAGGCGGTAATTTATCTGCAATATCGATCAATCCAGCTTCTAGTTCTGTATTCGAGGTATCGAGATTTGGTGGTTCTATTGCACTTGAATCCAATAAATTGAAATCTAATTTTTTAGAAAATGAAAATTCGGAAAAAGAATCAACATTACATTACCAGGGAGGAATAGTATATGTTTTTAAAGACTATAGTGATGGAAAACTTGACAAATTTTCTTTTGGTATTAATTATCAAACTCAAAATTCATTTAATGACAGACATTTAATAACTGGCCAAAGTGATAAATCTGTTGATGAATTTTTTATAAACAACTCAGCTGGAGTAAATCTTTCTGATATTAGTGTGAATAATAATGAAAGTATTTCCAGTGTTTATCGATGGCTTGGAAATAATTATGGATATTACGCACAGCAAGCTTTTTTGGGTTACCAATCTTACTTGCTTGATTATAATGAAAGTACCAATAAATTTTATTCACTAGCTAGATATGCAAATGGGCTAAACTTAGAAAATAATCAATATAAAAAAGGAAGTAAAAATAAAGCATCACTAAATATATCTGGAAGTTTTAATAAAAGACTTTATGTAGGGTTTAATTTAAATATTTATGATTTAAATATTAACAAAGAAAACATACATGTTGAAAATAATTTTGATACCAATTCAGCAATTAAGCTAATAGATTTCAGAAATTACTTAGCAAGCTCTGGAATTGGAGTTTCTTTACAAGCAGGTTTAATTTATAAATTAAATAATTTTAGATTAGGACTGAGCTATGACTCTCCTACATGGTTTAATTTTGAAGATCAGCTTGAACAATCTCTAGAAGTTCATTCACTTGACAGTGTTACAAATGAATTATATGTTGATATAGTTGACCCAAGAATTATCAATATTTACGAATATAACTTCAAAACTCCTTCAAAACTAACATTATCTGTAGCATCAGTAATAAAAAATATGTTAATTTTTAGTTTTGATTTAGAGAGTAAAAATTATTCTAAATCTAAATTTAGTTCTGAAAATAGTTCTGCTTATGATAACTTAAACCTAGCTATATCCAAAAACTTAAATAAAGTTTTAAATTTAAGATTTGGAACCGAACTTAGAATTAATCAATTAAGTTTTCGAGCAGGAATTAAGCGATCTAACAACCCCTATGATTCTTCATTAATTAAATTGGAGTCTAATACTTTTGGAATTGGTTATCAATTTGATAATTCATCAATAGATATCGGTTTTTCATCTAATAAAATAAAAAATGACTATCAACTTTTTGATACAGGACTTACAAAACTTGCAAAAATTAGTAAAAATCAAATATTAAGTGTTATTTCTTATAACGTAATCTTTTAATTATCTTTGTTAAAATATGAAATACAATAAATTTCTAGAGGATCTCGAACTATTTGATGAGGAACATAAAAATTTTTCAATCGAAACACCGTTAAGAGACGATGCATTTGAAATTTCCGATGACGAAAAAATATCAATCATTCAAAAAAATGTCAAAGAAATTTTAGAGACATTAGGAATGGACATGACTGATGATAGCTTAAAAGGAACTCCAAAAAGAGTTGCTAAGGCTTATGTAAAAGAATTGTTTGGTGGACTAAACCCAAAAAATTTACCAACCAGTTCCACATTTGAAAATAAATATCAATATGGTGAAATGTTAGTGGAAAAAAATATTACTGTTTTTTCTACATGCGAACATCACCTTCTTCCAATTTATGGTAAAGCTCATGTAGCATACTTTGCTAATGATAGAGTTGTTGGGTTATCTAAAATGAATAGAATTGTTGATTATTATTCTAGAAGACCTCAAGTTCAAGAAAGGTTAAATATTCAAATAGTTAAAGCATTACAAAGAATTTTAAAAACTGATGATGTTGCTTGTATAATTGATGCAAAACACATGTGTGTTAACTCAAGGGGTATAAGACACATAGATTGTAGTACTGTTACAGGTGAATTTGGAGGAAAATTTAAAGACAAGTTAACTAAAAGAGAATTTTTAGATTATATTCGTACAGAAAGCTAAAATTTTTCCGATGTTATCATCGAATAAGGATTTAAAAATATACAACTCACTAACTTCAACAAAAGATATTTTCTCTCCCATCAACGAGAATCTAGTAGGTATGTATGTTTGCGGACCTACTGTGTACAATACAGTGCACCTTGGAAATATTAGAACTTTTATTTCTTTTGATTTAATTTTTAGATATTTAAAACATTTAGGTTATAACGTAAGGTATGTAAGAAATATAACAGATGTTGGCCACTTAGAAGATGATTCTGACGAAGATAAAATTTCGAAAAGAGCTAAAACTGAAAAAATTGAGCCTATGGAAGTTGTTCAAAAATATACCAATGAATTTCATTCAATTTTAGATTTATTTAATGTTTTAAAACCAAGCATTGAACCTACTGCATCAGGCCATATAATCGAACAAATTGAAATGATTCAAGAAATTATTGATAAAGGTTATGCTTATGAAAGTAATGGATCAGTATATTTTGACACAAATACCTTTAGTAAAGATTTTAAATATTCTAAACTTAGCAATCGTGATCTAGATAATGTAATAAACGAATCAAGAGATTTGGCTGGGAGTAATGAAAAGAGAAACCTTCAAGACTTTGCATTATGGAAAAAAGCCGAACATAAACATATTATGAAATGGAAATCTCCATGGAGTTTAGGTTTTCCTGGATGGCACCTTGAATGCTCTGCTATGAGTAGAAAGTATTTGGGAAATAAATTTGATATACATGGTGGTGGACTTGATCTTAAATTCCCACATCATGATTGTGAAATTGCTCAAAATGAATGTTTATCAAATGAAGTTTCAGCAAATTTTTGGCTTCATACTAACATGCTAACATTAAATGGAAAGAAGATGTCTAAATCTACAGGAAATTCAGTTTTAGCTAGTGAAATATTTGATGGAAATAATAATATTTTTTCCAAATCTTTCTCTCCAATGACTTTAAAGTTTTTTATGTATCAAGCTCATTATAGGAATACTATTGATTTATCAAATGAAGCTTTGTTGGCTTCAGAAAAAACTTTTGAAAAAATTGTTCAATTAAAGAAAGATTTAGATAATCTAGAAACCTCTGATACTTCTAATATTAGTTCTCAAGATTGGGTTGACAATTGTTATAAATCTATTAACGATGACTTCAACTCACCAAAATTGATAGCTAATTTCTTTGATCTTATCAAAATAATTAATGAAATAAAATCTGGAAAAAAGAAAATTGATAAAGAAAACAAAGATTTGTTGATTAATTATTTCAGTGTATTTAGTACTGATATTCTTGGACTTAGTTTTGAATCAGAAAAGAATGATAATCAAAATCAAATATTAGATATTTTAATTGAACTTAGAGATAAAGAGAGAGAAAATAAAAATTATATTATTTCTGACTTTATAAGAGATAAGTTAAATTCTTTGGGAATCAATATTGAAGACAATAAATGAGAGGAATGTTAATTTTTCCTTTTATCATTTTAATAAAGTTTTATCAATTCTTTATATCCCCTATTTTAGGATTAAATTGTAGATTTTCCCCAACATGCTCAAACTACGCACTAGAATCCTTAAAAAAGCATGGTTTAATTTTTGGAATATATTACTCATTTAGAAGGATTTCTAAATGTCATCCGTGGGGGGGGAAAGGTTATGACCCAGTTCCATAATTATTATCTATATATTTGAAAAATGAATGATTTTATACTTGAATGGTCACCTGATGAAAAAATAATTTCATTTGGTTCAATTGGAATCCACTGGTACAGCTTAATGTTTTTATTAGCATTCTTCATTGGATTTCAAATAATGAAAAAGATTTATATCAAAGAAAAAAAAGATATTGCACTTTTAGATCCTTTTTTAGTACACATGGTTTTAGGAACAATTATTGGCGCAAGATTAGGGGAGGTGTTTTTTTATAATTGGAATTATTTTCAAAATAATTTATTTGAAATTTTTTTACCATTTAAGATTGATGATTCGGGATGGAAATTTATAGGTTTTAGAGGACTTTCTAGTCATGGAGCAACAATTGGCATTATCATTTCAATAATTATTTATAAAATTAAATATAAATATGACTCTGTTTTATGGATTTTTGACAGATTAGTTATTGCAGTTGCACTGGGCGGTATGTTTGTTAGAATCGGTAATTTTTTCAATTCAGAAATTATTGGAAAATTTACTAATTCAGATTTTGGAGTGATTTTTTTAAATCGCGGAGATAATTTACCTAGGCATCCAGCCCAACTTTATGAAGCTTTTGGGTATTTGATTCTCTTTGTATTTCTAGCTTTGATTTATAATAAAACAAAACTCTCCAATAAAAAAGGATTTATTTTTGGATTTTTCCTTACTAAATTATTCTCTATTCGATTCATTGTTGAATATGTTAAAGAAAGTCAAGGTGGTATTGAAGAAACATTGGGTATTTTATCAACTGGTCAGTGGCTTAGTATTCCATTTATAATTTTTGGATTATTATTGATGATGAATAGTTACAAAATCAAAGTATAATAATGAAGAAAAATTATTTGTTAACTGGATTCAAAAAATTATTAGTTACATTATTTTTAATGTTTTTAGGTCCAACTGTTTTATTTCAAGCATTTAAAAACGATAACCATGAATGGTATATGATTGTTCTTGCGATTGGTTTGGTAATTTGTGCTACAGCAATTTTTACACTTTTCTCAGGTATTATGTCCATTATTAAACATATTTTTGAAAAAGATTATATAAAATAATGCTTAATATTAAATTTCCAGATGGTTCAGTTAAGCAATTTGAAAATGGCATTACACCTTTTGAAATAGCAAAATCCATTAGTAATTCTCTCGCTAAAAGCATTTTAAGTGCTTCTTTTAACGAAACAACTATTGAACTATCCACAAAATTAAATGAAAATGGAAATATTAAATTCTATTCATGGGATAGTGATGAAGGAAAGAAAGCTTTTTGGCATTCAACTGCTCATGTTTTAGCTCAGGTTATATTAGAGTTTTATCCAAAATCTAAGTTAACTATCGGACCTGCAATTGACTCAGGGTTTTACTATGATGTCGATTTTGGTGAAGATGTTTTCTCTGAAAAAGATTTTTTTAAAATTGAGATGAGAATGGTTGAAATTTCTCGTGAAGGTCATGATTTTAAAATGCGAGAATGTTCTAAAGATGAAGCTATAAAGTATTACAAATCTAAAAAAAATGAATATAAATTGGAGCTTATTGAAGGTATTGATGATAAAATAACTTTTTGTGATCACTCTAATTTTTCAGATTTATGTCGTGGTGGTCATCTTTTAAACACTAAGCTTATTAAAAGTGTAAAACTTTTAAATGTGGCTGGTGCTTACTGGAGAGGCAACGAAAACAATAAGCAACTAACTAGAATCTATGGTATTTCATTTCCAAAAGAAAAACTATTAAATGAATATCTTCAATTAATTGAAGAAGCAAAAAAAAGAGATCATAGAGTTATTGGAAAAAAAATGAATCTTTTTACTTTCTCGAGCAAAGTCGGTCAAGGTCTACCACTCTGGCTTCCAGCTGGAGCTGAACTTAGAGAAAGACTTGAAAATTTCTTAAAAAAAGCTCAAAAAAATGCCGGATATGAAATGGTAATTTCACCACATATTGGAAATAAAAAATTATATGAAATTTCTGGTCATTATGAAAAATACGGTGAAAGTAGTTTTCACCCAATTAAAACTCCAAATATTGATGAAGAATTTTTGCTTAAACCTATGAATTGTCCTCATCATTGTGAAATTTATAATTCTCAGCAATGGAGTTACAGAGATTTACCAAAAAGATTTGCTGAATTTGGAACTGTGTATCGATATGAACAAAGTGGTGAATTACATGGTTTAACTAGAGTGAGAGGTTTTACTCAAGATGATGCGCACATTTTTTGTGCTGAAGATCAACTAGTACAGGAGTTTAAAAATGTTATTGATTTAGTTCTCCACGTATTTAAATCATTAGGTTTTGAAGATTTTACTGCTCAAATTTCTCTTAGAGATAAAGAATCTAAGGAAAAATACATTGGATCAGATGAAATTTGGAAAATAGCTGATGAAGCAATTATTGAAGCAACAAAAGAGAAAGAGTTAAATTATAGAATTGAGTATGGAGAAGCTGCATTTTACGGACCAAAACTAGATTTTATGGTAAAGGATGCACTAAACCGCGAATGGCAGTTAGGAACAATACAAGTAGATTATAATTTACCTGAAAGATTTAATCTTTCATATAAAAATCAAAACAATGAGCTTGTAAGACCTGTAATGATTCATAGAGCACCTTTTGGTAGTCTTGAAAGGTTTATAGCAATATTAATTGAACATACCGGCGGGATTTTTCCTCTTTGGCTAGTTACAAATCAAATTAAATTGATAGCAGTAGGAGATAAACATAAAAATTACACTCAAAAAGTTTCAAATTTATTAGAAAAGTCCGAAATTCGTGCATCTACAGATTTAAGAAATGAAACGGTAGGAAAAAAAATCAGAGAAGCAGAAAAATCAAAGATTCCATTTATGGGAATAATTGGTGATAATGAAGTTAAAAATCAAACAATATCAATAAGAGCAAAAGGACGCGAAGAAGTTGGAGAAATGGACATTGATAAATTAATTAACTTTATTAGAGAAGAAGAATTAAAATCATATAATTAAAAATTAAAGTTATAGCACTAAGAAGAAAAAGAGGCAAAAGGCCTGGAAGAGTTATTAAAAAAAATCCTCATAAAATTAATGAGGAAATTGTTGCAAGTGAGGTAAGGCTGGTAGGAGATAATGTAGAAGTTGGTGTTTACTCTAAAATAGATGCACTAAATATAGCTAAATCTCTTGAAACTGACTTAGTTGAAATTTCTCCAAAAGCTACACCACCTGTGTGTAAAGCTTTAGACTATAAAAAGTTTTTATATGATCAAAAAAAGAGAGAAAAATTTTTAAAAGCAAAGACTCAAAAAGTTATTGTAAAGGAAATTAGATTTGGTCCTCAAACCGATCAACATGATTATGAATTCAAAAAAAAGCATGCCATTAAATTTTTACAAGATGGAGCAAAATTAAAAGCTTTTGTTTTTTTTAAAGGAAGATCTATTATTTTCAAAGAACAAGGTCAAATATTACTTTTGAAATTAGCACAAGAACTAGAAGAATATGGAAAAGTTGAGCAATTACCAACGCTAGAAGGAAAAAAAATGATTATGTTTGTGAACCCAAAAAAAAATTAAAAAGTAGGAAATGAGTAAATTAAAGACTAAGTCCAGTGCTAAAAAAAGGTTCAAAGTAACTGGCTCAGGAAAAATCAAAAGAAAGCATGCTTTCAAAAACCACATCCTTACAAAAAAATCAAAGAAAAGAAAATTAAAGCTTACGCATGATGGTTTAGTTCATGACAATGATTTATCAAATATTAAAAAACAGTTAAGATTAAAATAATTTGTAAAACAGGTAAAAGGTTTTAAAGTTTTAATAACACCTCAGCCAAAAATTATATATAATGCCAAGATCAGTAAATACAGTTGCATCAAGACAAAAAAGAAAAAAAATTTTAAAAAAAGCTAAAGGCTACTTTGGTAGAAGAAAAAATGTTTATACAGTAGCAAAAAATGCCGTAGAAAAAGCACTTTCTTACGCATACAGAGACAGAAAAACTAAAAAGAGAGTTTTTAGATCATTATGGATAACAAGAATAAATGCTGCTGCCAGAGAGCATGGTCTATCTTATTCTGAATTAATGTATAAACTCAAATCAAATAACATCTTGATTAATAGAAAAGTTTTAGCAGATATAGCTATGAACGACCGAAAAAAATTTGAGGAAATTATAAATAAAGTTAAATAGATTAGAAAGGATCCTCTTCTTCTTCTGATCTATAACTTCCACTTTCAAAAGCTTGATCAGGATTAATCTTAGTTTCTTCGTTCAATTTAGATTGATATTCAAAAGGATTATCAAATGCATTTAAGTTTTCAAACTTTCCAAGTGAACTTATAAACTTCAGCTTTATTGAATTTAATCCACCATTTCTATGTTTAGATACAATAAATTCTGCTTGTCCAAGTGCAGGAGTTCTATCCTCATCATCCCATTCATCAATCTTATAGTATTCCGGTCTATATAAAAATGAAACTATATCAGCATCTTGCTCAATAGCACCAGATTCTCTCAAATCTGAAAGAATTGGTCTTTTAGTTCCTCCTCTTAATTCAACAGCACGTGATAATTGTGACAGAGCTATAATTGGTATGTCTAGTTCTTTTGCAAGTGCTTTTAAATTTCTAGAAATAGTCGAAATCTCTTGCTCTCTGTTTCCAGATTTTTGAGAAGATCCAATTGTCATTAATTGTAAATAATCTAAAACAATTAATTTAATACCATACTGAGAAGATAATCTTCTAGCTTTAGCTCTAAGTTCAAAAATAGATAATGACGGAGTGTCATCAATATATAAAGGTGCATTTTCAAGATTTGAGACTTTTACATTTAACTGTTCCCATTCAAATTTTTCTAGTTTTCCAGTTCTCAATTTTTCTGAATTCAAGCCAGTTTCTGATGAAATTAATCTAGTAATTAATTGAAGAGCAGACATTTCTAATGAGAAAAATGCAACTGGAATATTGTTTTCAACAGAAATATTACGAGCCATAGAAAGGGTAAAAGCCGTCTTACCCATACCAGGTCTAGCAGCAATAATTATTAGATCACTTTGTTGCCATCCTGAGGTTAACTTATCAATTTCATTAAATCCTGATGGTATCCCACTGAGCCCCTCTTTTTTAGAAATCTCTTCAATTTTTTTCTTTGCAGCAATTACAAGATTTTCTGCTGTTTGTGAATTTTTCTTAAGATTGCCTTGAGAAATATCATAAATTTTTGATTCTGCATTATCTAATAAATCAAAGACATCAGTTGTTTCATCATATGAACTTTCAATTATTTCACTGGATATTTCAATAAGTTTTCTTTGAATATACTTTTGAAGTATAATTCGAGAATGAAACTCAATGTGAGCAGAGGATGAAACTTTTTGAGTAAGTTCAACTAAATATATATCTCCACCAATAAAATTTAATTTAGCTTCTTTTTTCAATTGATGAGAAACAGTTTTAATATCAATAGGTTCTTGTTGTTCAAATAGATTAATAATAGCAGAGTAAATAATCTTATGACTTTCTTTATAAAATACATCAGGATGTAAAATATCAATAACCTCATCTACACCTTTTTTATCAATCATCATAGCACCTAAAACAACCTCTTCCAAATCAACAGCTTGAGGAGGGATTTTGCCCTTTTGAATTGAATAAACAGAACCAGGATTTGAACTTGATGCTGAACTTACGTTTCTAATACTTTTCACATTCTAAACTTAAAAAATGATTAATTAATTAGTGCTAATTAATACCATTTTAAGCGAACATAAATATGTTAATAACTGTGAGGATAATGTTGATAGTACTAGCTTAACTCATTAAAAACACCCATTGATGTAAATCTATTTGACCTTTCCTCCAAAAGTTTTGTAGTTGAAAACTTTTTTAGATCATCAAATGAAACTAAAATTTCTTTTTTTACTGTGTTGAAAACTTTATTTCTATTTTTATGAGCTCCACCCAAAGGTTCTTTAATTATTTTATCAATTAATTTATTTTTTTTCATGTCTTCTGGGGTTAGTTTTAAAACTTCAGCTGCCCTTTCCTTATAATCCCAACTTCTCCACAAAATTGAAGAACAAGATTCTGGTGAAATAACAGAATACCAAGTGTTTTCTAACATCATGATTTTATCTCCAATTCCAATTCCTAATGCTCCACCAGAGGCACCCTCACCTATTACTAAACAAATTATCTGAGTTTTTAAATTAAACATTTCAAAAAGATTTCTAGCAATTGCTTCTGCTTGACCCTTTTCTTCAGCCTCAATACCAGGATAAGCGCCTGGTGTGTCTATCATGGTAACTATAGGAATTGAAAATTTTTCTGCCAGTTTCATCAGACGTAACGCTTTTCTATAACCCTCAGGACTTGCCATTCCAAAATTTCTGTACTGTCTGGTCTTTATGTTATATCCTTTTTGTTGACCAATAAACATGAAAGATTGATTATCGATTTTTCCTAAACCGCCAATCATAGCTTTATCATCCGAAATGTTTCTATCTCCATGTAGTTCTAAAAAATTTCCATCAGTCAAGGCATTTATATAGTCTAAAGTATAAGGTCTTGAAGGATGTCTAGATAACTGTACTCTCTGCCAAGGAGTTATGTTTGAATATATTTTTTTTTTAGTTTTTTCAATTTTTAATTTTAATTTCTTGCATGTATCTCTTACGTCCACTTTACTTTCATCTCCTATGATATTACACTTTTCTAATTGATCTTCAAGCTCTTTTAGAGGTAATTCAAAATCTAAATACTCCATAAATATTTTTCAAATATAATCGAAATTATATAGTTAAAAATCATTTTTTTACAAGTTTAAGTATGTAAAATGTAATTATTAAAAACACAAAATTTGGTAGCCAAGCTCCGATATTTGGATTCCAATCAGATTTTGAAACTAAAACAGAGAAAAGTTTATCAAAAAAAACAAAAACAAAAGCCAGGACTATTCCAAAAGCTAAGTTAACTCCAATACCACCTCTTTTTTTATTTGAAGTGACCGTAACTGCTAAGAGAGTTAAAATCAAAATTGTGATAGGAAGAGTATATCTTTTGTTTCGTTCTAGCAAATGACTGGAAAGAATTGGAGAACCACTAGCTTTTTCTTCCTTAATAAAGTCATTTAACTCAAACATATTTAATGTTTTAGCTTGGTATGTGACAGGCGAAAGGTCACTAATAGAAAAATTAAAAATTGTATCAAAAATAGTTTTTGTTTCAATAATTTCATTTTCATCTTTATATTTTCTACTAAAATAATCTGTTAATCTATATATGCTATCTTCTTCAATCCAACGAATATTTCTTGAAAATATTTTTTGTTTTAATTTATTTTTTTCAAAAACTTCATATGAAAAATTATATGCTTGATTCCTAGTTGGATTATAAGAACTAACATAAATAAAATCATTTTCATTAATTTGTTTATAAAGCTTTGAAACATTTCTATCTTTTTTGTTTTTTGACAAATATTTATATTGAAATTCATTAAAACTTTTATTCTTTTTTGGAACAATAAACATCCCAGAAATAAATGTTATAAATGATACAGTTATACCGCATACAATAAATGGCTTTAAATAACGATTATATGAAACTCCCGAACTTAATATTGCAACAATCTCAGAATTATTAGAAAGCTTTGATGTAAACCAAATAACTGAAAGGAAAACAAAAATTGGAATTAAGGAATAACCATAATACCAAACAAAATCTGAATAATAATCTAAGACTTGATAAAGAGTTAAATCATGTTCTTTAAATTTATCAATCTTTTCAGAAATATCAACCAAAATTCCAATTGGAATGAACAGCAAAAACATCATTAAAAATGTTGAAAAAAATTTTTTAACTATATATAAATCTAAAATCTTCATCACAATCTAATATCCAATTTTTTAGTCATATTTTTTTTCCAAGATAAAAATTTCCCTTCACGAATTTTATTTTTTGTTGTTTCAATTATCCATTTATAGAAACCTAAGTTATGAATTGTAGCGATTTGCTTTCCTAGATTTTCATTTATACTAAAAAGATGTCTTAAATAAGCTTTTGAATACAAATTATCTACAAACGTATTTCCATTTAAATCAATCGCAGAGTGATCATTTTCCCATTTTTTATTTTTAATGTTTATGGTACCTTCAGAAGTAAATAACATTCCGTTTCTTGCATTTCTGGTTGGCATAACACAATCAAACATGTCGATTCCTAAAGAAATATTTTCAATAATATTTAATGGGGTACCAACACCCATCAAATATCTGGGTTTTATTTCAGGTAATATTTCACATACAATTTCTGATATTTCATACATAATATCATGAGGCTCACCAACGGACAGTCCTCCAATAGCATTACCATCAAAATCCATTGACGAAATATGTTCAGCTGACATTTTTCTAAGGTCTTTGTACATGCCGCCCTGTACGATTGGAAATAGGACTTGATTATGATGGTACTTAGATTTTGTTGTGTTAAATCTTTTTACACATCTATCTAACCAACCATGGGTTAGCTCCATTGATTTTTTTGCATATATTTTTTCACATGGAAATGGTGTACATTCATCAAATGCCATTATAATATCAGCTCCGATAGATCTTTGAATGTCTATTGCATTTTCTGGTGTAAAAAAATGATATGATCCATCTATATGTGATTTGAATTTAACTCCATCAGTTTTAATTTTTCTATTGTTAGATAAAGAATAAACTTGATATCCACCACTGTCGGTTAAGATACTTCTATCCCATTTCATAAATTGGTGTAATCCTCCCGCATTTTCAATTATTTCTTTTCCTGGTCTTAAATAAAGGTGATATGTATTAGACAAAATAACATCTGGAGAAATACTTTCTTTTAAGTCTTTATTATGAACTCCTTTTATAGCAGCTGAAGTTGCGACGGGCATAAAAACTGGAGTTTCAAATTCACCATGATCCGTTGATATTTTTCCAATCCGTGCTTTAGTATCAATATCTTGTTTTAAAATACTAAATTTCATTTTTTCAAATATACTTCAATAAGTAATTGAATTACAATCTGATTGCAAGTAAAAACATAAATGAATTGAAAGTTTAGCTAATTTTGTACATAATATGAGTCAAAAGATTATATTTTTGTTAGATGAATGAATTGGAAAATTTAGTTATTCAAGTTAGAAGAGATATTCTCAGAATGGTTAATAATGTTAAATCTGGTCACCCTGGTGGGTCACTTGGGTGTACTGAATTTTTTGTTGTTTTGTTTTTTAAAATAATGAAAAGAAATGAGAAATTTGAAATGAATGGAAAAAACGAAGATTTATTTTTTCTTTCTAATGGTCATATTTCTCCGGTTTATTATAGCACCTTAGCCAGAGCTGGTTACTTTCCTGTAAAAGAACTAAATACTTTTAGAAAAATTAATTCAAGATTACAAGGACATCCTACAACTCATGAAGGTCTTCCTGGAATTAGAATTGCAAGTGGTTCATTAGGTCAAGGAATGTCTGTTGCTATTGGAGCTGCCATCACAAAGAAATTAAATAAAGATGATAGTATTGTTTATACTCTTCACGGTGATGGTGAACTTCAAGAAGGTCAGAATTGGGAAGCAATCATGTTTGCATCAGCAAATAAAATTGATAATATTATTTGTACAATCGACTATAATCAAAAACAAATTGATGGAGACATAAAAGATGTTTTAGACTTAGGTGATTTAAAGATCAAATTTTCATCCTTTGGATGGATTGTTTTTGAAATAAAAAATGGCAATAATGTTAAAGAAATTGAAGATATAATTTTAAAAGCAAAAAACGAATCTGGTAATGGCAAACCTATTGTAATAATTATGAATACTACAATGGGAAATGGCGTTGATTACATGATGGGTACTCATAAGTGGCACGGTGTTGCTCCAAATGATGAAGAATTAAGAATTGCATTGGATCAAAATCCAGAAACATTAATAGATTATTGATATGAATGAATTTAGTAATACAGGAAATAAAGATACAAGATCTGGATTTGGAGTTGCTCTTTTAGAATTGGGTAGAACCAATCCTAATGTTGTAGCTTTATGTGCTGATCTAACTGGTTCATTAAAAATGAATGAATTTAAAAATGAATTTCCTGAAAGATTTATTCAGGTTGGTATTGCTGAAGCAAATATGATGGGAATAGCTGCTGGTATGACAATTGGAGAAAAAATCCCTTTTACAGGAACATTTGCAAATTTTTCAACAGGTCGTGTTTATGACCAAATTAGACAATCAATTGCCTATTCTAATAAGAATGTTAAAATATGTGCCTCACATGCTGGTATCACACTTGGTGAAGATGGAGCTACTCATCAAATTCTCGAAGATATTGGTTTAATGAAAATGTTGCCAGGAATGACTGTAATAAATACTTGTGATTATAATCAAACTAAAGCTGCAACAATTGAAATTTCAAAATATAACGGTCCTGTTTATCTTAGATTTGGAAGACCAAAAGTCCCGAATTTTACTGACGAAAATCAAAATTTTGAGATTGGTAAAGGTATTAAATTGATCGAAGGAAGTGATGTTACTATTGTAGCTACCGGTCATTTAGTTTGGGAATCTATTTCTGCTGCTAAAGATTTACTAAGTCGAGGAATTAATGCAGAAGTAATTAATATTCATACTATAAAACCATTAGATAAGGATATTATTTTAAAATCTATAAATAAAACCAATTCTTTAGTTTCCTGCGAAGAACACAATATATTGGGAGGATTGGGTGAATCAATTTCAAGATTAATAGTTCAAAATAATAAATTGTGCCCTATGGAGTTTGTTGGTGTAAATGATTCTTTTGGTGAATCTGGTACACCAGAGCAGCTTATGAATAAATATAAATTAAACTCAGAAAATATTATTGATAAGTGTCTAAAGGTTATTTCAAGAAAAAAACTGATCTAATTACTATCTAAATAGTCTGGGATACCGTCGCCATCGCTATCATCAGGAATACCATCATTATTTGTATCGTACTCGTTTCTAGTTAAAACACCATCATTATCATCATCATTATCTATATAATTAGGTATATTATCTGAGTCTGTATCATCATTGTTAAAGTTATGATCACCATCAAGATCTTCATCAATTGTAAGAACAGTATCATTGTCATGATCTGTTCTGCTAAATGTCATCATATCAACTTTAAAAATTAATGGTGAATAAGGTGGAATTGAAATACTACCATTTTGAAAGTAACCTAATCCTGAGGGGAAAATAACAAATCCAATTCCAAAATCAAAAAAATTGTATGTGCCATTGTTATTAATTGTAACATCTCCTTTTTTAAGAAGAGGCAGAAATTCTTGAAAACCTCTTATTAAGTTTTTTCCCTCCATCCATATTGGATTTTGTCTAGAATCAAAACTTTTACCATCAAACAGCAATCCTTGATAACTTACAAAAACTGAGTCAGCTACAGAGGGATTCTCGCCTTTCCCATTCCTAATAATATGATAATAAAGATTATGATTAACAATTTGTTCATTTTCATCCTTAATTCCAATTTGAATAGTTGAAACTTGGTCAAAAATTGGGGTTTTATCAATATTATCACCAACAATCGAATCAAAAATAATATCAGTAGAATCATAAGATGTAATATTTTCAAAATCCTGATAATTATAAAAATGAGATTTCATAAACTGAACTATAGAATCATTTTCAATTATATATTGTTCAGTTAAATCATTTAATGGAACAGCTGATTGATTAGATTCATCTTCTGAACAAGACAAGAAAATTAAAACACAAAATGTAAATAAGGAAAATAGTTTAAATACAGGCTTCAAATCTTAATAATTAAATACGATGCAAGATACAATTTTATAAATATTATTATCTTAGATTTAGTTTAAAAATTAATGCATAATAAAGTACTAAATCACAGTAAAATTATTAGAATATGCAACAGACTTGCATATCAGATTGTCGAAAATTCTCTAAATGAAAAAGCCATATTAATTGTTGGTATCAAAAATAAAGGATTTAAATTATCAAATATTATAGTTAATCAACTTACCAAAATTTCAAATAAAAAAATTGAACTTAAATTCATTGATTTAGATAAATTAAATCCTAGAAATTATTTAACAAGTGATTTGGATAATACAAAAAAATATGAAAAAGTTTTTTTAGTAGATGATGTTTTAAATACAGGTAAAACATTAATGTACTCTGTAAATAAATTATTAGAGTATAATTTTTCTAGTATAAAAACTGTTGTTCTGATTGATAGAAATCATAAGGAATTTCCAGTTAAAGTTGACTTTAAAGGTATTTCACTTTCAACAAATTTAGATGATATAGTTAAATTAAATTTTAAAAAAAATAATTTAGAGGCTATTATTATTTAAAGTATATATAATTTTATTTACTACTTCAATTGTATCATCTCTTTTTGAGTCAATTACAAAATTTGATTTTTCGTAAAATGGATATCTTTCAAATAAATGTTTAGCTAGAAAATTATTCATTTCTTCAACTGATTTAATATGAGATATAATTGGTCTTTTATCTTTTCTTGAGTATAGCCTTTTCGATAATTTCTGTATAGGAACCTTTAAATAAAATGTATTTTTTGTTTTTGAATTAATTAAGTCCATATTATTTGAATAACAGGGTGTACCTCCACCTAATGAAAGAACAAAATTAGATTTATAGTCTAAAATTTTAATAAGAATTTTTTTTTCAATTTTTCTAAACTCTATTTCACCTAAGTCAGAAAAAATATTTGAAACGGTTTTATTATATTTTTTTTCAATTGCTTGATCAAGATCGATAAATGAAATATCTAATTTTTTGGCTAATTTTTTACCCACTGATGATTTTCCACTTCCCATATAACCAATTAGAACAATAATATTAAAATTCTTTGAAGAATTAATTGAATTCATATATATGCAAATTTATGAGAAATATTCTTTGAATAATATCTTTATTGGCCCTATATTTGCCATCTTCAAAATAAGACCTGGTAGCTCAGTTGGTAGAGCATCTCCCTTTTAAGGAGAGGGTCCTGGGTTCGAGCCCCAGCCAGGTCACTACCCAGCGCACGTGGCGGAATTGGTAGACGCGCTAGGTTGAGGGCCTAGTGGGAAATATCCCTTGGAGGTTCGATTCCTCTCGTGTGCACAACCATCTTTGAATTGAAAAAAAAAGTTATAATTATCGGTTCTGGATTCTCATCTCTTTCCGCTGCCTGTTACCTAGGTAAAGCTGGGTTTGATGTTAGTATTTATGAAAAAAATTTAGATTTTGGTGGTAGAGCTAGACAATTTAAAGAGAAAGGATTTACTTTCGACATGGGTCCAAGCTGGTATTGGATGCCAGATGTTTTTGAGAGATTTTTTAATGACTTTGATAAAAAAAGTTCTGATTTATATGAAATTAAGAAATTAAATCCTGCCTATCGATTAATATTTGACAATGAAAGTCATTTAAAAATTGGTGATTCAATTGATGAAATAGTTAAATCTTTTGAAAAAATTGAGAAAGGAAGTGGTAAAAAACTAATTAAGTTTCTAAATGAGTCGAAAGATAATTATGATCTCGCTGTTACTGATATGCTATATAAAATGCCAGGAAAGTCAATCTTTGAACTTATTAATACAAAAACAATTTCTAAAATAAATTTATTTGTTTCTAATATTAAAAGTCAAATTAATAAAATTTTTAAAAATCGAAAACTAAGATCTGCTTTACAGTTTCCGGTACTTTTTTTAGGTGCGAAACCCTCAGAAACACCAGCTTTTTACAATTTTATGAATTATGCTGATTTTGGATTAGGAACATGGCAACCTAAGAATGGATTTTATGATGTTGTAAAGTCTATGATTAATATCGCAAAGGAGAATGGTGTTAAATTCTATAATAATTCTCCAGTTGATAAAATAATAGTAAAAAATAATACTATCTCAGGAATTATAGTGAAAAAATTACTTATTGAATGTGACATATTAATATCAGGTGCTGATTATTCACATACTGAACAACTATTAGAAAAAAAATACAGACAATACTCAGAAAAATATTGGTCAAACAGAACCTGGGCACCTTCATCACTTTTATTTTACATTGGGCTTGATAAAAAAATTAATGATTTAGATCATCATAATTTATTTTTTGATACTGATTTTGATAAGCATGCTGATGAAATCTACTCCAATCCAAAATGGCCAAAATCACCTCTATTTTATTTGAACATTACATCTAAAACATTTAACCATACTGCTCCAAAAGGTTGTGAAAATTTATTTATTTTAATTCCCATAGCAACAGATCTTGATGATAATGAAAAAACTAGAGAAAAATATTTTGATTTAGTAATTAAAAGAATAGAAAGTAAAATAAATCAAAAAATTAAAAATAATATCATTTATAAGAGAAGCTATTGTATTAAAGAATTTAAAGATGATTATAATTCTTTTGGTGGCAATGCGTATGGTTTGGCAAACACGCTTACTCAAACTGCGTTTCTTAGACCTAAACTTAATAGTAAAAAAGTAAAAAAATTGTATTTTAGTGGTCAACTGACAGTTCCTGGACCTGGTGTTCCACCAGCAATTGTTTCAGGAAAGTTAGTTTCAGATTTAATTATAAAAGATGAAGTTAATTTTTGATAAGGTTTCTGCAGATTGTTCTAAGAATGTTACTAACTCTTACAGTACTTCATTTAGTTTAGCTACTAAAATGTTATCAAAGAGTGTTAGACAAGATATTTATAACATTTATGGTTTTGTAAGATTTGCTGATGAGATTGTTGATACATTGCATGATTATGATAAAAAAGAGCTTCTTAATAGATTTATTGATGAATTAAATTTTTCATTAAAAAACAAAATTAGTACAAATCCAATTTTAAATTCCTTTCAGCACACTGTTAATAAGTACAACATAGATCATAGATTAATCGATTCTTTTTTAAAAAGCATGAAAATGGATTTAAAAAAAATTAAATATAATTCTGAAAAAGAATACAAAAAATATATTTATGGTTCTGCTGACGTTGTTGGGTTGATGTGTTTAAAAGTTTTTTTAGATGGAAACGAAAAATATTATCAAAAACTTAAACCAAATGCCATGGCTTTGGGTAGTGCATTTCAAAAAGTAAATTTTTTAAGAGATTTGAATGCAGATTTCCATGAACTAAACAGGACATATTTCCCAAATCTAGATTTTAAAAATTTTAATGATGATTCCAAGAAATTAATTTTAAATGATATAGAAAATGATTTTAGGAATGCGCTTATCGGAATACAAAAACTTCCAAATAACTCTAAGTTTGGAGTTTACGCAGCTTACAAATATTACAAGAGACTATTAAAAAAACTAAAAAAAACATCATTTATTAGAATTAAAAACGAAAGAATTAGAGTTCCTAATTATCAAAAAGTTGATGTTTTAGCAAGATCGTACTTAAGATACAGATTGAATATTCTATGATGGAAAACTTTTTATGGATATTGTCTTTAATCGGTGCATTTTCTATAATGGAATTTTTGGCATGGTTTACACATAAGTACATTATGCACGGTTTCTTATGGGTTTTACATAAAGATCATCATAAAAAAGATCACAAATCTAGGTTTGAAAGAAATGATACGTTTTTTCTTTTTTATGCAGTTGTAAGTATGCTTTTTTTTATTTCTTGGTCAGATTATGGCTTTTTATATGGGCTTCCAATTGCGATTGGAATTTTTTTATATGGACTCACATATTTCTTGGTACATGATATTTTTATACATCAGAGATTTAAAATTTTTAGAAATATTGATAATAAATATGCAAGAGGTATTAGAAGGGCTCATAAAATTCATCACAAGAAGATTAATAAAGAAGGAGGAGAATGTTTTGGAATGCTTTTTGTTCCAAAAAAATATTTTAAATAAGAGTCATTTTAGTTGCAGATTCTGCGCAATCATATCCTTTATTACCATGTTTACCTCCACTTCGTTCAATGGCTTGTTGAAAATTATCGTCTGTTAATAAACATAAAATCACTGGACATCCATCAGTAATATTGATGTCTTTTATTCCATCACAAACTGATTGAGAAATAAAGTCAAAATGTTTGGTTTCACCTTTAATTATACTACCTACAGCAATAATGGCATCTAAATCATATTTTCTTCTCATGTTTGCACATCCATAAATTAATTCAAAACTACCTGGAACTGTATGATGTAGTATATCTTTTTTATTTAAACCGATAGTATCAAAAAAATCAAATGCACCATCTAATAACCGATTAATGATTTCAGTGTTCCATTCAGAAGATACTATACCAAACTTTTTATTTTTAGCTTGTTTTAATAAATCTTTTGAAAGAGTTGGTTTGAATTTTGAAGACATACTACTCTGATTCTGATATCTTCATTTCTATAATATCAGCTTGCTGTGATTTTGGAAAATCATCTTTAATTTGATTAAAATATTTATTTGCTTTTGATTTTTTACCAAGAAATAAGGATAAATCTCCTGCTTTGTTTAAAATTATTGGCATAATAAATGAGTTGTCGTTAGCCTTTGATAAAGCTTTTTCAAAATAATCAAGACCATCATTTAATTGATTAAGTTGTATAAATGAGTCTCCAATTGTAGACATCGCTAAAGAGCTAAGAATTTCATCATTTGATCGAAAGTCGTTTAAATATTTAATAGCCAAGTCATATTTCTCCAAATTAAAGTATGCAATGCCCGAATAGTAATAAGAAATATTGGCAGCTGGAGTTCCTTTATAGCTGTCTATAATATCTAAAAAACCAAATTTACCCTCAGCACCTTCAAGAGATAATTTATATAATGAATCCGAATTATTTTCATTGTTTGAAGCTTCATTGAAATATTTTTGAGCAGTAAAAATTTCTAGGTTAGCCTCTTCAACCTTTGGCTCAAAAAAAAGTTTATTGTAAGAAAAATATAAAACGAAAATAAATACTAAAACCAATACACCACCAGAAAGGTATTTTTGATACTTATTGACAAAAATTTCAGTTTTGGATGCGCTATCGTCTAAAGTTTCAAAAACTTGTTTAGTTGAGCTTAAATTAGCATTTGAATTAGATTTAGATATATTTTTTCTCGATCTTTTTTTGTAAGTAGCCATAACTCAGACAAAAATAAAATTTTATTCTAATCAACAAGGATAATTAATTAATTATTTTATTTAATTTACATCAAGAATTTAAAGAGTAATGATTTCTAATTTCATTAATAAAATATTGATTATAAACTATAAAAACATAGAGGACAAAGAATTTATATTTGATAATAAAATCAATTGTTTAGTTGGTAATAACGGAGTTGGAAAGACAAATATTCTTGATTCAATTTTTCATTTATGTATAGGTAAAAGCTATTTCAATTTAAGAAATGACCAAATAATAAATAAAAAAAATGATTTTATGTTGATTGAAGGCGATTTTGTATGTAATGATAAAAATGAAAAAATTGTTTGTAGTATAAAAAGAGGTGGAAAAAAAGTTTTAAAAAGAAACAACAAAGCATATAAAAAACTTTCTGATCATTTAGGTCTTATACCTGTAGTTTTAATATCTCCCTACGATACTGACTTGATTAATGACGGAAGTCTTGAAAGAAGAAAATTTATTGATAGTATAATTTCTCAAAACAATAAAACTTACTTGAATCAACTAATTGACTATAATAAAATTATACAGAATAGAAATAAATTATTTAAAAATTCAAATTACAATACTAAATCAAACCTGGAAATGATTGATGTATATGATGAAGAGTTGATTAAATTATCAAGACCGATTCATGAAATTAGAAAGTCATTTATAGATGAATTTGAGCCTTACTTTGTTGAAAAATATAAAAAGATTTCCTCTGAAAAAGAATATGTTTCAATATCATATAAAAGTGATCTACATAAAAAGAGCATGAAAGAACTTTTAAAAGATTCCTTGAAAAAAGATTTTATACTCCAATATACAAGCTCAGGAATTCATAAAGATGATTTGATTTTTAATATTGATAGTTATAGTATTAAAAAATTTGGTAGTCAAGGACAACAAAAATCATTTATTATAGCTTTAAAACTTGCACAATTTGAATATCTAAAAGAAAAAACAGGCAGTTCCCCTATTCTACTAATGGATGATATATTTGATAAGTTAGATTTTAATAGGGTAAAAAATATAGTTAATATTGTTAATGATACTAACTTTGGTCAATTATTTATTTCTGATACTGATAGGGACAGGGTCGAAAAAATTTTAAAGACTTTAAATTTATCTTCAAAAATTTTCAAATTATGAAAAGAACATTCAAAACGAATAAAATGGAAATTATGATTGATAATTTTTTAAATCAGAAGAAGATTTCAGATGGAATTTTCAATGTAAAAATAAATGAAGCATGGAAAAATTCTGTTGGAAATAAAATATATAAGTACACAAAATCAATTTATTATAAAAATGGAAATCTTTTTATAGAGGTAGATAATCCAATATTAAAGCAAGAGATAATTTACAGTAAAGGAGCTATTATAAAGCTATTAAATAAAGAAATCAAACAAGATCTAATTAAGAAAATTATTCTTAGATAAAATTCTTAGTTTGGAAAATGAAAAATTGACTCAATTTCTGCATTTTCATTGCTATCAGATCCATGAACTGAGTTTTCCCCTTTTGATATAGCATACTTAGCTCTTATTGTCCCTTCTTTTGCATTTACAGGATCTGTATCACCAATTAAATTTCTAAATTCTGAAACAGCATTTTCCTTCTTGAGAACAGCAGCAACTATTGGGCTTCTACTCATATATTGAGTTAAATCATTAAAGAATGGTCTATCTTTATGAACAGAATAAAATGACTTGGCTTCATCAATACTTAAGTGAGTTAATTTTAAAGAAATAATTTCAAAACCAGCCTCTGAAATATCATTTAATATTTTTCCAATTAGTCCTCTCTCAACTGCATCTGGTTTAATCATCATAAAAGTTTTATTTGACATTTTATTTTTTTTTTGCAAACGTAATAAAAACATTCAAATGAAATATTGTAATTTTCTATTTTTATGATTGATGAGATAATTATAATAGGAACTGGTAAGGTAGCTTATCACTTTGCAAAAGAGATAAACAATAACCCAAAATTAAAACTAATTCAAATTCTAGGTAGGTCAAAAAGGATAAACTCGCACTTTAATGAGTTTTCAGATATTTATTCAAGTAATTTTTCTAAACTAAAAAAAAGTAAGTATTGTATCATTGCTGTCTCTGATAATTCGGTTAAATCCGTAAGTATAAATATTAAAAAATTTGAAGGAACAGTTTTACATACATCAGGAAGTATTAATATGTCAATTTTAAATACTCATTTGAAATTTGGTGTCATATACCCTCTTCAAACATTTAGTTTTGATAGAAATATTGATTTCAATAAAATTCCTCTTTTAGTAGAAGCTTCAAATAATAAAACTCTGAATGAATTAATTGATTTTAGCAGTAAACTTTCTAAAAAGACAATCATAATGAATAGTGATAAAAGATTAATTTGTCACTTGTCAGCTGTTTTTGCTAATAACTTTACAAATCATTTGATATATACCAGCGAAAAACTTCTTAAAAAATTTGACATTGATAAAGATCTAATTCATCCACTTTGTGAAGAAACAATTCTAAAAATCAAATCCATTTCTAGTTATGATGCTCAAACTGGACCAGCTTCAAGAAATGATTTAGAAACAATTGAGAATCATATAAATTTTTTAAAGAAAAATAATCTAACTTTCAGTATAGATATATACAAGTCTATAACTGAATCAATTATTAAAACTAAATTTGATAAACAATGAGCTACAAAACAAAATTAAAAAGTATAAAAAACTTTGTTTTTGATGTTGATGGAGTATTTACTGATGGATCTATAACTGTAGATATAAATGGTAATGAATTAAGACAATTCAGTACTAGAGATGGAATTGCTGTAAAGCTTGCAACAGATTTAGGTTATAACATATGTGTAATAAGTGGGGGTAATAATGAAGGAGTAAGAAAGAGGTTAAATAGACTTGGGGTTAAAGAAGTTTTTTTAGGAGTTGATAATAAAAAAATGATTTACAAAGAGTTTTTAGATAAGTATAATCTAAATAACTCAGAAACTGTATTTATGGGAGATGATCTTCCTGACATTACTATCCTTCAAGTTTGTGGTTTATCATCATGTCCAAATGATGCATGTCCAGAGGTAAGGTCAATTGTAGAATATGTTTCGATAAAAAATGGTGGAATGGGATGTGTAAGAGATATAATTGAACAAACTTTAAAGGCACAAGGTAAATGGAAATTAAACGAAACTTCTAAAAATATATAATGAATTTTTGGAAAAAAGAATATTCAATAGTTTTAGTTTTAAACATAATATATTTAATTTTTTTCTATCTATTAATGCAATAAGCTATGCATAATTTAGATTGGTTTATTTTAATATCAACAATCCTTTTTATTGTAATTTATGGTGCTATAAAAACAAGAAAAAATAGTAATATTAATTCTTTTCTTAAAGGAGATAATTCATCAAATTGGTTCACAATAGGTATCTCAGTAATGGCAACCCAAGCTAGTGCTATCACTTTTTTATCAACACCAGGTCAAGCTTACAATGATGGAATGGGATTTCTCCAATTTTATCTAGGCCTTCCACTCGCAATGATTATTATATGCATTGTATTTGTTCCAATTTACCATAAATTAAAAGTCTTCACTGCTTATGAATTTTTGGAAAAAAGATTTGATAAGAAAACAAGAACTCTTGGTGCTATTCTATTTCTAGTTCAACGTGGTCTTGCAGCTGGAATTACAATTTTTGCTCCATCTATAATACTGTCATCCGTATTAGATATAGATTTAAAATTGTTGAATATAATTATTGGGTTATTAGTTATAATATATACTGTTTCTGGAGGAACTAAGGCTGTTAATATAACACAGAAGCAACAAATGTTTATTATATTTTTTGGTTTATTTTTTGTTTTTTTCTTTATCATTAACAATCTCCCCGAACAATTAACAACATCAAAACTCTTGGACTATGCTAAAGTTTCAAAAAAAATGAAAATTTTAGATTTTTCTTTTGAACCTAATAACAGATATACTTTTTGGAGTGGTATAACAGGTGGTCTATTTTTGGCTCTATCATATTTTGGGACTGATCAAAGTCAAGTTCAAAGATATATTTCAGGAAAATCTGTAAGAGAAATTAGATTAGGTCTAGTATTTAATGGAATATTTAAAATTCCAATGCAGTTTTTTATTTTATTAATTGGAGTTTTAGTTTTTATATTTTTTGAATTTAATCACTCTCCATTAAATTTTAATCCGCAGGCAATTGACTATTTAGAAAAGAATCATAAACTTAATTTTGAAGCTCTGAAAGAAGATTACAAAACTCTTAGCCTAGAAAAAGATGAAATTCAAAGGTTATTTTTAGATGAAAAATTAAATGCTCCTTTAATCTTAAATTCTTTACAAAAAAAAGAAATGAAAATTAGAGATGATGTTAAAAATTTAATTGACGAAAACAGTAAAATAGAAAAAAATGATAAAGATTATGTGTTTTTATACTTTATTTTAAATTATCTACCAAGAGGTCTTATTGGACTATTAATCGCTGTTATAATATGTGCTGCAATGTCATCAACAGCATCAGAACTTAATGCTCTTGCAGCAACAACCACAGTAGACCTATATAAAAGAAATCTCAAAGTAAAAAAGAGTGAGAAACATTTTTTAAAAATGTCAAAGTTTTTTACGATTACTTGGGGATTAATAGCAATTTGTTTTGCAAGTATTGGAAATCTTTTTGAAAACCTAATTCAATTAGTTAATATTATAGGATCTATTTTCTATGGTACTATTTTAGGAATATTTCTTGTTGCATTTTTTATAAAAAAAATAACTGCTAACTCAGTATTTTGGGCGGCTTGTATATCACAAATTATAATTTTCTTTATATACTTTAATATTGATATAAGCTATCTATGGCTTAATTTTATTGGTGCTGCTGTAACAATATTATTATCTATAATATTTGAGAGCCTGAAATTATTTAGAAGATAATAATCTATCATTTAACCTCCTTAAAGTGTTTATTCCATCAGGACCACCAGTTTTAATGGCATCATCAAGACCTAATTTTGCATATTGGATAGCTTTTTTCATTTTACCAGCTTTTTCATAAATCAAAGATTTATATCTATACTGCCAATATCTATGTTCTTTATTTTCAGGATAAGCCAGGTTAATCCATTTCATAGCTTGTTTAATGTCTATATTTTCTTCCAGATAAAATACTGCAGCAGAGCTTAAATCATTTTTTGTTGGATTATTCGACATTACATTATCAATCTGTTTTTTCATTTTTTCAGTTGTCATAACATCCAAATTATAAGAAATAAATTGATCGTCCCAAGCAAAATCTAATGTAGCTCCGTTATTAGAAATATTGTTTATTGAAATGGTAAATGTTTCAACAGTAAAAGGTAATGTAATAAAACTTGAAAAAATATTTAGTAAAACCTTATTTTCATCAATCTCTTTAAGAGCTCCCCAGTTTTTATTTTTCTCATAAAATATTAGACTTAATCCATTTTTTTCAGAATCAGGAATTGAATATAAAAAATACTCCCCAGCCTTTAATAATTTAGAGTTTACTTTAACATCTTCAGAAAATGAAATTACAGTTGCTTGGTTAGCTCCTGTCCTCCACACTTCGTTAAAGGGAACTATATTTCCGAAAATTTTTCTTTCTTTTTTAGAAGGTCTTGAATAATCAATTGAAATATCAACTAATCCAACTTTTTGAAAGATCTTAGATCTTGGACTTGCCTGTGGGGAAGAGATTTGTGTGAGTGAAAGATTACAAATCAATAAAATTACACACGTGATAATATACTTTTGCATGTTTTTTGTTTTTAGTATTGTCATTACAAATATTATGAAAATTTTTAAAATTCATACTAAACAAAATTTACCTATAACAATTGAAGAAGGCTGGAGTTTTCTATCAAACCCAAAAAATTTATCAACTATAACTCCTGATTACATGAAATTTAGGATAACTGACTGTGATCTTAAATCTGTTTATCAAGGTCAAATAATACAGTATATAGTAAGACCAATTATGAATATTCCCCTTAAATGGGTTACTGAAATAACTCATGTAGTGCATGAAAAATATTTTGTTGATGAACAAAGGTTTGGTCCATATTCATTATGGCATCATAAACATTTTATCAAAGAGATAGAAAATGGAATAGAAATGGAAGATGTTATACATTATAAAATTCCTGGAGGAATATTTGGTGAATTTTTAAACAGTCTTTTTATAAGAAATCAACTCAATGAAATTTTTGAGTACAGAAAAAACAAGTTAATTGAAATATTTGGAGAAATATCATGAAAAAAAATATACTTATAATAGGTGGTTCGTCTGGTATAGGATCATCACTTTTAGATAAAATATCAAATCAACATAATGTTTATGTTGCGTGCAGATCAAATAATTCTATTCCTAAAAATGTTAATTATATCAAATATGATGTTCTGAATGATGAATTAGATACCTCATCAATTCCAGAATCAATTGATGGCTTTGTTTATCTCCCAGGAAGTATCAATCTCAGACCTTTTAAAAGCTTGAGTATTGAATCATTTAAAGAAGATTTAGAAATCAATTTAATAGGACTTATTAAATCAATTAAAAGTGTATTAAAAAATTTAAACAATTCCGAATCATCAAGTATAGTTTTATTTAGCACTGTTGCAGTTCAAAAAGGAATGCCTTTTCATTCAAGTATTTCTGCTGCTAAAGGAGGTATTGAAGGTCTTGCAAAATCATTAGCTGCTGAATTTTCACCTAAAATCAGAGTAAATGTAATAGCACCTTCATTAGTTAATACCCCACTGGCAAATAGATTTTTGAATAACGATTTAAAAATTGAAAAATCTTCCCAAAGACATCCTTTAAAGAGAATTGGTCAACCTGAAGACATATCTCACTTTATTGAGTATTTGCTATCTGAAAAATCAAGTTGGATGACTGGTCAAATTATTTCAATTGATGGAGGACTTTCAACTATTGAAACAAATTAATGATTAAACAGTCTATATTTTGGTTTAGAAGAGATTTAAGATTTATCGACAATCATGGTCTATTTCAAGCTTTAACTCAAAGTAAAATAGTTAATCCAATTTTCATTTTTGATGAAAATATAACGAAGAAATTAGATACAAATGATCACAGGCTAGCTTTTATTAATAGTCAATTAAATAATCTAAATGAGGAACTAATAAAATTTAATTCATCATTAAATATATATTACGGAAGTCCAGTCAAAATTTTTGAAAAAATTATAAGCGAAAACCCAATTGATGCAGTTTTCTGGAATAAAGACTATGAACCTTATGCAATTAAGAGGGATAAAGAAATACTAAAAATATTAAAATCAAACAACATTAAATCTTTTAGCTTTAAAGATCAAGTAATCTTTGAAGAAAAAGAAGTGGTGAAAAATGATACTACTCCTTACGTTGTTTATACTCCGTACTCAAAAAAATGGATGGAAAAATTTTCAAATAAAGATGTTAAACATTTTAAATCTGAGACTTTTCTTTCAAAAATTAAAAAATTAAAAAAGTTAACTACTAATACCAAAACATTTGATATCAATGAATCAAAAATAAAACCACCTAAAGTTAATTTCAATAATGATATAATTAAAAACTATGAAAGAGACAGAAATATCCCTGAAACAGATGGAACAAGTAAGCTAGGACTTCATCTTAGATTTGGGACCAAAAGTATTCGATCATTAGTTAAAAAAAGTAATCTTTCTGAAAATAAAACCTTTTTAAAAGAATTAATATGGAGAGAGTTCTTTATGCAAATTCTTTGGCATTTTCCTGAAACAACTACACAATGCTTTAAATCTAAATATGAAAAAATTAAATGGAGAAACAATATGGATGAGTTTAATGCATGGTGTGAAGGTAAAACAGGATATCCAATAGTTGACGCTGGAATGAGAGAACTGAATGAAACAGGCTTTATGCACAATAGAGTCAGAATGATAACTGCAAGTTTTTTATGTAAACATCTTTTAATTGACTGGAGAATTGGTGAAAAATATTTTGCTTCAAAGCTATTTGATTATGAACAATCAAGTAATATTGGAAACTGGCAATGGGTAGCTGGATGTGGTGTTGATGCTGCACCATATTTTCGAATATTTAATCCATACGAGCAACAGAAAAAGTTTGATAAAGAAAAAGTATATATAAAAAAATGGATTTCTGAGTATGATACTACTAAATATCCTCAAGAAATTGTTAATCACAAGTTAGCCCGTGAAAGATGCTTAAATGCATATAAAGAAGCAGTATCTTGAAAGAATCTACAGCTATTATATTTCCCAATCAATTATTTGAACAATCTGAGATGGTTGATCAATGTAAAAATTTTATTATTGTTGAGGAATACTTATTTTTTAACCAATTTAAGTTTCATAAACAAAAAATTCTATTTCATAGAATTTCAATGAAAAAATATGAAAGTTACCTGTTATCAAGGAGAAAAAGTGTTTTATATATAGATTCTTTCAAAAAAGAATCTGATATAAGAATTCTAATTGATCAATTAAATAATGTAAATGAAATTAACATATATGACCCTGTTGATGATTGGTTGTCAAGAAGAATATTAAAGCATTCAAAAAAAACTAAAATAAAATTAAATATTCATAAAAACCCATCTTTTATTACATCAGAAGACACCTTAAAATCATTTTTTAAAAGCGAGAAAAAAAAATTCTTTCAAACCTCATTTTACAAGAAGCAAAGAATTGAATTAAACATCTTAATAAATAATGGCCTACCGGCTGGTGGGAAGTGGACATATGATGATTTGAATAGAGAAAAATATCCTAAAGATAAAGAAGCACCAAAATTAAAAACATTTCAAAAAGATGAAATTGGAGTTAATAATAAATCATATATTAATGATTATTTCAAAAACAATCCAGGAAATATTGAAAAATTCATATATCCAACAGATTTTAAACAAGCTAGACAATGGTTTGATGATTTTTTAGTAAATAGATTTGATGAATTTGGACCTTATGAGGATGCTGTATTAAAAGAAAAGTCAATACTAAATCATAGTGTCCTTTCTCCATTATTAAACTCTGGATTAATTAGTCCAAATTATGTAATTGAAAAATCATTACATTTTTATGAAAAAAATAATATTAGATTAAATTCATGTGAAGGTTTTTTAAGACAAATAATAGGTTGGCGAGAGTTTATAAGAGGCGTCTATATTGCTGTAGGTAATAAAGAAAGAACAAGAAACTTTTGGAATTTCAACAGAAAAATACCGAATTCATTATATAATGGTGATACAGGTATTGAACCAATTGATGATACCATAAAAAAAATAAATAATTCAGCATATGCAAATCATATTGAAAGATTAATGATTATTGGAAATTTTATGCTTTTATGTGAATTTGAGCCAAACGAAGTTTATAAGTGGTTCATGGAAATGTTTATCGATTCATATGATTGGGTTATGGTTCCAAATGTTTATGGAATGAGTCAGTTCTCAGATTCCGGTATGATGTCTACAAAACCATACATAAGTAGTAGCAACTATATTTTAAAAATGAGTAATTATAAAAAAGGAGATTGGTGTAAAATATGGGATTCATTATTCTGGAATTTTATGGATAAGCAAAGAGAATTTTTTATAAGAAACCCTAGAATGAGAATGCTGGTAAGTAGTTTTGATAGAATGGAAGAAAGTAAAAGAACTTCATTGCTAAAAACTGCAGACAAATACTTAAAAACACTTTAATGAATCAAAGAGATTTAGATAGAATTATTGAAATGGCGTGGGAAGATAGAACTCCTTTTGATGCAATATTATTACAATTTGGCATAAATGAAGGAGATGTTATTAAGCTTATGAGAAATAATCTCAAAACATCCAGTTTTAAGCTATGGAGAAAGAGGGTTAAAGGTAGAAAAACTAAACATAAAAATTTGTTACATTACCCTGAATCTTTTACACCAAGGTTTAAATGTAAAATGCAAAGGCATATTACAGGAAATAAAATAAGTAAACGTTAATTTAATTTTTAATACGTTCAATTTTAGCACCAATATTAGATAAACGCATATCTATATCTTCATAACCTCTATCAATTTGTTCAATATTATGAATTATACTAGT
>NTKN01000029.1 GCA_002457715.1 Cryomorphaceae bacterium MED-G14 | reverse complement strand
CCCTGTCACAGAAGGATGGGATGGAACTTTCATTGGAAGACCAATGCCACAAACAGATTACTGGTTTAGAGTATTCCTCGAAGATGGTAGAGAGTTCAAAGGTCACTTTAGCCTAGTGAGAGGAACTGATTAAAAACAATCACAATCAATAGAGCCTCTTAAGAAATTAAATCCAATGGTAATTTGATGGAATCCACCAGAGCCAAAATTTATGTCTCCAAACTGATGAGAATAATTATATGAAAAAACAAAATCTTTAAAATCAATACCAAACAAAGGAGTAATTAATTGTAAAGTTTGTTGTTTTAATTCCCCAGTATCAGAATCAAGATATTCAGCACCTTCAAAACTATTTCTAAATGATAATCCAGCCCACAATCTTCCTGAATTTAATTTATAATAAGCTTTAAAATTAGTATCTATTGCCTTTTCTTTAGTAAGCTCAGAAACCTGAAATAAAACAGAAGGTTCAAATGACCAAGGTCTATCTGTGTAAAAAATATAACCCAGAGATGCAACTAATCTTCTAAACGATGTTTTATCTCTAGGATAATCATATTCAAAATCACCATACATGTTGTGAGGACTGAATAAAAGATTCTTAATTGTTAGATGAGCATAATATTTTGAATTAACATATGACATTCCAACATCCATATTAAAATATCCAGTATTTTCTAAAAGTCCTGAAATCAAAGGGTCTGGATCAAACAAATCAAATGAAGTTTGATCCAAGGAATTTTGAATACCTCCGACACTTATTCCAAAAGACAATTGATCAATTTCATCATATTTCGAAGGATAGGGTCTCTTGCTCAAAACAATATCATCATTAAAATTAATGTGATGAGCGTATGTTAGATATATGCCTTTTTGTGAATGATATCCATTTTGATCATTGAAAGCAGTAACACCAATTCCAGATCTTTCAGTCAATCTAAGATCAGCTGTAAGTGTTTGTAGTTCTGGAGCTTCGACTTGGTCAAACCACTGTTTTCTAGCGGTCATTCTAAGTTTACCCCCGACTAAATTAACACCTGCCATTGATGGGTGAACCAAATAATAGTTTTCAGTCAAATAATCAAAATATACAGGAACTCCTTCTTGTGACTTAATCCCAAATGTGAAAAAAAATAATAAAATTAATGAGGTATAGAATTTCACAATGTATAGTTATCAATAATTAGACCCTGTATTTTTAAAATAGTAAAATTAAGCTTTAAAGATAATTTAATTTTTCTTTCTGAATAAGAAACCTAGTGGTATGATTAGAAATAAAGCAAAAAAATTAAACATAAATGCAACAATTGGTACTAGGATCATTAATAGGACCCACCAAAAGGAAATATTAGTTTTCATTTGCAATCATTTTAACTAATTCTTTTTCTGGGATTTTACCTAAATCATCAATTTCATCAAGCCAATCATCTAAAATTTTATTAAATTTTATTATTTGGTCAGAATAATTAATATCAACTGACAAATTATTTAATTCAAAAGGATCATTTTCTAAATCATATAACTCTTCTGCTAGTTTTGGTTGTCTAAACCAAAAATTTTCGTTTTCAGATAATTTATTTTGTAAGTGTAGTCCTGTTAAGTGCCTCATCAATGGCATTTGAGTTCTATATTCAACATCTAAAGCATGGGAATTTTCAGGGTAGTAATTTCTAATATATTTATATTTTTTATTTCTTACAGCACGAATTCTATCTGGATTTTCATCAAATCTATCACTAGATGTAAATAAATACTCTCGTTTGTTTTCAGATTTAAATTTTCCAAGGAATGGAATTCCTTGATACTCACTCGGGATTTCGATTTCTGCAATTGATAGAACTGTAGGTGCAAAATCAACGAAACTTAAAAATTGTTCTTTATCTATTTTTTCTTTTTTTCCATTAGGAAGTTTTACAAAAAATGGAACTTTAGTGCCTGTTTCATATATAGCTCTTTTGTGTCGGGGGAAAGGACCACCATGATCGCTATAGAAAAATATATACGAGTTTTCATATAGACCTTCTTTTTTTAAACTTTTAACAAGATCTCCAACTTGTCTATCCATCTCGATTAAATTTGAGTAATTTACAGCTAATGAGTGTCTAACTATGGAGTCATCTGGAAAAACAGGTGGAATCATTTTTAATTCATTTGGATTAACTTTAAGCTTCTCTCTATCTCTTTTCCACATATTAGACTCATGAGTAACGTTAAAATTATATACTGCAAAAATAGGAGCCTGATTTTTTGTAAGTTTAAAATTAGTTCTATATCCAGACCATACAGAATTTATATCTAAAATATAATTGTAATCACCCTTTGCATTATTGTATGTGTAGTAGCCATTTTCTCTTAAAATTTCTGGAAATGTTTTAATTGATTCAGCTAATTTAGATGAATAATAAGGAACTTCTAAAACTTGTTCTTTTTCACTCCTTTTTTCAAATTTTTGATCATTATTGAAATAATTATCAAAATGCATTGCTCTCATATTGTGAGTTCCTATTGAATTTGGATACATACCTGTAATTATTGAACTTCTAGCAGGTGCGCATACCGGATAGGTTGCATACATGTTATCAAAAACTATACTCTCTTCTGCAATTTTTTCCAAGTTTGGTAGGGTAACATCTTGGTTGCCGTTAAATGGTAAAAGATATTGTGACTGATCTTCAATCGTTATCCAAAATATATTAGGTTTTACATTTTTGTCGCAGGAAATTAAAAAACAGAAACTTAAAATAATTACAAAAACTCTATTCATTTTGTTAATTTAATGAAAATAGGAGCGATAAAAAAGTAGTTTTTTTTTACATTGGTTGAGATTATGATAAAAAAAACTATTTCATTATCAATGCTAATATTCGTGTTATTATTTATGACACTTATTTCTTATTTCCATTATAATCAATTGCCAATTTACGATTGGGGACTAGCTTACAAGTTTATCAAAAATTCAACTCAAACTGAAAATTTTGAAATACTTTCAAAAAATTTAGGATTTAGCTCTGATGAAAAACTATTAATCATTCATGCAGATGATCTGGGGCTTTCAGATTCTGTAAATGATACATCAATGGAATCTTTACTTAAAAATACAGTGACTTCAGCAAGTGTCATTATGAATGCTGAAAAAGTGCAAGAAATTGCTGATTTCTCTAAAAAATATCCTAAAATTGATCTAGGTGTTCATTTAACTGTAACGAGCGAGTGGAAATTTCACAAATGGGGCGGAATCCTTAGCAATAATGATATTTCATCATTGCTTAACTCAAAAAATAATTTTTATTGGAATAAAAGAAAATTTACAAAATATTCAAAAATCAAGGAGCTACATGATGAACTTCAAGCTCAAGTAGATTTAGCAATTTCCATGGGTATAAATGTTTCACATATTGATAGTCACGAAGGTGCACTATTTTTTGACCCCGATGTATTTAAAACTTATTTAAAAATTGCTGAAAACAATAATTTACTTGCTTTTGTTCCTGTACAAGCAAGTGTTCATTTTGATGAAAGTTTTCCAAAACCAAAACACGCTATAATTATTGATCAATTCTTTATGGCAGAAGCAGGAATTAAACATGAAGAAATGGAGGAATATTATCTTGATATAATAGATAATCTTGAACCAGGTCTAAGTGAAATTATTGTACACTTCGGTCTAGATAATGATAAAATGAAAGAAATCACAGTTGATAAAATTGATTATGGCTCAAAATGGCGTGAAATGGATTATAAAATTTTTAACAATGAAAAATTCATCAATTCAATTAAAAAAAATAATATAAAACTCATTAATTATAAAGATTTAGAAAATCATATTAGATAAAATGAGAAATTTAATTTTTGTATTTATAGGTTTCCTTTTATCATGTTCTCCATTAAAAAAATATAATACTTCCTCACAAAAATGGGAAGCTGATATTGTTCAGCTTGAAGAATTAGATAATTATGAAAAATATTCTAATAATGCTCTATTATTTATTGGAAGTTCAAGTATAAGAGGTTGGAAGACAATGAAAAAAGATATGGCGCCATACGAAACCATTAAAAGAGGATATGGTGGTGCTCATTATTCTGACATAATTCATTTTTCTAAAAGATTAGTAAAAAGCCACAGACCAAAAGCTATATTGATTTTTGTAGCAAATGACATCAAGGGTAATAATAAGACTGATATTTTTTCAAAAAATTTGAGTGATAGATCTCCTTCTGAGGTAAAAAGACTTTTTAAGTTTACAATATCACAAATCAGATCTATTCACAAAGAAATTCCAATAATTACAATAGAAACAACCCCGACACCAAGTAGGTGGAGTGCATGGGATAAAATTTCTAAGGCAAATGATTTAATAGAAAAATTTTGTAATAGTAAACCTCAACTTTATTATATAAATACAAGAGAAAGATTTATTGGTAATAATGGATTACCTATTAAATCATTTTTTGTTAAAGATATGCTACATCTTAATAGGTCAGGTTACATTTTATGGTCTAATATTATTAAAGAAAAGTTAAAAAAATTGAAAATTTAGTCTAGAATTATAATAGGGCTTTTCCAGGTTTTAGAATCTCCTGTTATATTATATTTTTCACTTATTATTTCAAATGATTTACACTTAATAATAATAAGTCTATATTTTGATTTATCAGGATAAAATTTATCCCAATCTTCTTTCCAAAATTTATTTTTAAGATTGGTATCATTAGAAATAGAAGCATTTCCATATATAGAAACATATCCATCATTTTGATTAGAATTAAAATGTACGGTTACATTATTATTTTTTTTTATTTGATTAACTTTTCTTGAGTCAGAGTTTGTTCCCATATAAATTATAAAATCATTTTCAACTTCAAAATGATCCATAGTCCTTGTGTAAGAATAATTATTTTCAATTGTTGTTAATACACTGTATTCTGATGAATTAATAATTTCTAAAGCAATTTCTTTAATAAAATTTTTATTATTTTCCTGAGAAGAAATTGTGTTTATCATAAATAAATAAAAAATTAATTTTATATAAATAAATAAATTCATTTGTATTTAAATTTAAACAAAATTGGTTTAACTGAGGTATAAAAATATCCAACAGGGAAGGATTTGATTTTTTTTTCATATATTAGATTATATTATAAAGTATACTAACTTAAAATTTAAAAAAAATGGGATACACTCACACAAACAGTAAAGGTAAAACTTATCACCTACATTCAAAGGATGTTACTTTAAAAGGTGGTAGAAACCAGACTATTTATTATTTTGCTAAAGATTCAAGATCTAACGCTTGCGATCTTCCTGCTGGTATGAAAGTAGTAGAAAGCCCAAAAACTGGTCTTCCATTCGTAAAAGGTGCTTAAATCTTGATCGAAATGTAAAAAATAAATCCCATCTTTTGATGGGATTTTTTTTATTATTTTGAGTGATAATCTGCAGCTGAAGTTGCAATTTGATTAAATGGCTTGATATTGACTTTAAAACCTAAAGAATTCGCCCAACCTTTAGCTACCGATACCAATTTATTAGAATAATATTTTTCATCAGAATTATAATCCATATCAATTTCTAGATTAATTTCTTTGTTGTCTAAAATTTGAGCAATTTCAATACTTAATTCAGTTTCTTTCCATAATCTTTCCCATTTATCTATAATTTTAGGAAAATTATTTTTTGAATATATGTAATGAACCCCTGATTGGTTAAATCTATAGGCAATAGCTGTAATATATCTTGTATTGTCGTTAATTGAGTGAGAATCAGTCCCGACATGTATTTTAACATCAGGATACTTTTTAATTATATCTAGGGTATAATCTAGCGGATCAATTTTTTGACCGTCAATTTTTAAAAATTTAACCATAAATATTAAACATTACCAACTGTTAAGTTCATTGAATAAACAGTCAATAGATAATTCATAAATATCTCTATAGTCCTCATTCTTTAATTCTAAATCACTGTAATTTATGTTCTTTTTTCTACAATAATTTTGAAAGGTATCAAGGATTAGAGAATCAATTTTTGAATAAACATCTTGATTGTTAATTAAACAAACTTTATAATGTTCTTTATCAATTCTTTCCATGCATACTAGTTACTAAATTTAGTATACATTAAAATTAATTTATTGTTAATTTGATTTTTAATTTATTGACAACTGTTAATATCTTTATTTAGCTACACTATATCCCTTTATTTATTTTTTGATTTCATAACAATTATATTTGTAATAATGAGACTAATAACATTAATATTTATCCTTTTATTTAACTCAATTATATCACAAGAAGAAAAATATCTTCTTAGCACAGTTGCTTTTTATAATGTAGAAAACCTATTTGATGCTAACGATGATCCAAAAAACTATTGGGATCAAAAATGGCTTGAAGAAGGCACATGGACAGAGGAAATATATCAGCAAAAAATAGTAAATATATCAAAAGTTATCCCTGATATTGGTTACCAATATACACTAAGTCATCCAACAATTATTGGATTATGCGAAGTTGAAAACAGAAAAGTATTAATTGATCTAGTACAAAGTAAATCAATGAAGGAGTTTAGTTACAGTATAATTCACTTTGACTCACCAGATGAAAGAGGAATTGATGTTGCACTTTTATTTGATAGGAAAAGATTTAAGCCTATAAAATCAAAAATATATCCATTACTATTAATTAAAAAGAATGGAGATAGAGATTATACCAGGGATCAATTACTGGTTGAAGGTTATTTAGATGGAGAAAAGATTTATGTAATTGTAAATCACTGGCCCTCTAGGTCAGGTGGACAAATTAAAAGTGAACCCAACAGAATTAAGGCAGGAAGATTAAATAAAAAAATTATAGATTCAATTCAATCGATTGATTTGAATGCTAAAATAATTTCAATGGGTGATTTTAACGACGATCCAAAAGACATTAGCATTAAATTAACATTAAATACTAGCTCTAAAAAAAATAAACTTGGAAAAGGTCAAATCTATAATCCATTTGAAATACTACACAGAAAGGGATATGGATCACTTAAATACAGAGGAAATTGGAATATGCTTGATCAATTATTATTAACCGAATCTTTGGCTAACAATTCTTCAATTTCATTCATAAAAGCAGGTATTTACAACAAAAAATATCTAATTAATCCTGAAGGACGTTACAAAGGCTATCCTTTCAAAGCTTTTTATAACAAATGGCTCGGGGGTTATAGTGATCATTTTCCAGTTTTTTTGATTTTAGGAAAAAAATTGACTAAAGACTCTTTTTGATTTGTCATTTTAAAAAACTTTTCCATTACCAACAATGAAATTATTTTTTCTTTTTTCAAATCTCTAAATTTTGAAATAAATTCATTAGCGTTGCTAATAATATATTTAAGTTTATCAATATTCTTTATATAATAATTTATTTTTTTTTCTAAATCAGAGTAGTCATCTTTTATCATTATGTAATGAAAATCTGGAATTAATTTTCCCTCCATAAACCATGTTTCAAATTTAGGTTTTGGCATAACAGCAACTGAATTTGAGGACATAACCCATTTAAGGTTTGAAGCTACATCATTACCCTCAATACAAAGAATAAATTTGTGTTTTAAATGATGATCAAGTGATACTTTTCTTTTGAATAAAAAATCATGGTCAGTTCCTTTGTTAATTTGGCCTAAATCGCACAAGTGATGTTTGAAAAATTTATTATAAAAATCAAATCTTTTCGTCTGGTATTTATATACAGCAGCTCTTCCAAAAAGAATATTTTTCTTTTTTTCAATTGAAAAATTATCATTGACAAAATTAAAATGTCTTACTTTATTTAACTTTAGTATTATAGAGTTTTGATTATTACTTGAAATTGGTCTAGATTTTACAAAGGAAGGTATTTCAGGCACATGATTAACGTCACCAAAAACAAAATTTGCTTTGTAATTTTTAAAATATCTAAACACTGAAAATGAATCAAAAAAATAAGTTTTTCTCTTTTTTCCAAGCTTTATTTCTGAAAGTAAATTTGAGTTGTCAGGATATTTAATTTCATTATTAATTTTATTATAATAATTAACTCTTGTTAAAATTTCTTTAAAATCTTCTTTTGGAATATCGCTAAGTTTATTCTTTAGCAAAGCTCTAAAAAAACAATTTGGGATAATTAATGAAAGGTATGATCTTAAATAATATATAAACTTATTATTCTTATGATTTTTGTTAAAAAATCTCATTCATACCTAAAATAAAGATAACTTTTCTTGGAGCCAAAGATTTTGAAATTTATTACTCGGGTCATACCTCTCACTTTGAAATTTTATATTAAATTTTCTGTCTCTAGGGTCATTTCCCACCCCTGATACATACATCCAATTTCCATAATTACTATGTACATCATAATCAATTAATTTAGATTCAAAATATTTAGCTCCCCATCTCCAATCTATTTTATTTTCTTTAGCTAAATAACTTGCAACATTCTGTCTTCCCCTGTTACTCATCCATCCCGTTAGTTTTAATTCAATCATATTTGCATTCACAAATGGTTCTGGTGTTTTACCATTAATCCATTTTTCAAATAATTTTTTATCATGATTCCAGATATATTCTTTTTCTAAAATACCTCCAATTTTAAAAATTTTAGTTCCATGTAATTTTGAAATATATTTAAAAAAATCTCTCCATATTATTTCAAAGATCATCCAATATGTAGACTGATTTTTTTCAACTTTAGATTCGTAATCTTTAATATTATGGTATATAATTCTTGGTGATAATGAACCGTTAGCTAGCCAGGATGATAACTTTGAGCTATAATCGATACCTAATAAACCATTCCTTGTTTTCTTATAAAAACTAACCTTTTTTGATTCCCATAAATAATAATTTAATCTTTTAATTCCTTCTTTATATCCACCTTCAAAGGGAAATGCTGATCTTTCATCAATTTCAAAACTATCTAAACCTAAATCTTTAAGGGATGGTACATTAAAATCATTTCGCAATAGATTATTTTTAGGCATTGAAAAACTCAACTTGTATGACGCTCTCACATCAAGTTTTTTTTCACAATATTTACGGAAATTTGTGAAAACATTTGAAATTTTTTCTAAATCAACATCTTGAGGATGATATAAAAATTGATCATTAAACTTAAATAAATTTATATTTTTTTTATTTAAAAACTTTTCTTCATTAATTTCCTCATCTGTCCACTCTTCTTGCAAATAAATTCTATTAATTTCATAATCGTCAATGATTTTAGAAATTAATTTTTCAGGTTTTTCAATGGCTACTAAAAGAGTTATATTAATTTTTTTTAGTTCATCTTTCAAACAATTTACTGATTCAATTAAAAACTTAGCTCTAAAGGAATCTGTTCTAGGAAAACCCAAATCATTTAACTCATATTTTTGTTTGCTAAAACAAAATACACCTATAACCTTAGTAGAGTTTTGAATAGCATGAAATAATCCAGAGTGATCATCAATCCTAAGATCATTTCTAAACCAAATTAGAGAATTTATTTTTTTTACATCTTTTACTACAGTATTTAACATTATTCCAGTTTTTTTCCCACTTTTTTCTCCACGTAAAAGGCAATTGACATATTGGACAAATCTTAGTAGGTAAGTTTATTTTTTTCAAAATATTATCAATTCATTTTGAACAGTTCAAAAACTTTGCCAGTGAATATATGAGTAAAAGTTAATAACAATTAACTTTTCAAATAAAGCATAAAATTTGATAGATTAAAAATATGACAGAACTAATTAATAACCCAAAAGTTATTAAAAACGCATTTAAATATCTTTCAAAGGATCCAGTTATGAAATTTTTTATTTCAAAATTTGGTAATAAAATCAATCCAATTGAAAGATATGATTCAAACTATGCGATATCAATTTGTAACTTAATAATTGAACAACAGATTAGCTTTAAAGCAGCGATTACAATTAAAAATAAATTTTTAAAACTAATTTGTAATAAATCTAATACTGAAATCTTAAAAATGAAAAATGAAAAAATTCAGAAAATTGGGATTTCATATAGAAAAGTAGAATATATTAAAAACGTATTAAATTTTTTTCAGCATAATAATCTAAAAATAGAGGGATTATCAAATGATAAAATAATAAAATCATTAACTGAAATTAAAGGTGTTGGAAATTGGACATGTGAAATGTTTTTAATGTTTGTTTGCTTTAGAAAAGATATTTTTTCGTTCGGAGATCTGGCATTGGTAAATAGCATGAAGATTAACTATCAGATAAATGACACAGAAACCTTAAAATTAATTGTAATAAAATGGAAACCTTACAGATCGGTAGCAGCACTCTTACTTTGGTTTTCAATCGAAAACAAAATTTTTTTTCAATCAAATAATTTATTAAATAAATTTTTATCAACTCTAAAATAATATCCATTTTCCTCATGGATACTACCATCAGGTTCAGATTTGGATGTATGGTATTTCATAATATGATTTTTAAATTCAATCAGATTAGGAACTTTATAATCTCTACCATTTAAATCTTTAATTATCATTACTTAATAGTTTGTTTAATTTATTAATTATTAGTTCATATCCTTTTCTGTTCAAATGAAGACCATCTCTTAAAAAAAAACTTTTATTAATCATTCCATTTTGAATTATTTCTTCAAAACAATTCAATTGTATCAAATTATCATATTTTTTAAAATGTTCTGTTATCATAGAGTTAAGAAAAATAATGTCAGTTAATTTTGAAACTCTTTCAATTGATGGTTTAAGTTGAATATTAATTATTTTAATACTCTTATATCTTTGATTAATCATTTTTATTAATTCAACTAGTTTATTAAAAATTTCTTTAGGTGAAAATCCTAATGCCAAGTCATTTCCTCCACAATAAAGAACAATAGTTTTTGGTGAAATTGTTTTAAATAAATTATGAAAATTATCAATCATTGAATCTAATGATGAACCACCGAAACCTAAATTAAGAGTGTTATGATTTTTAAAATCTTTATCAAAAGATTTCCAAAGTCTTAATGTTGAGCTACCATAAAGAACTAAAAGATCATTTTTATTCTTCTTTGAAAAAATCTTAATTTTTAAAGCTCTGATTTCTTGCTGAAAATCTAAATCAAAGTTTCTAAGACTATTTATTTTTTTTTTAAACTTTTTATTTAACTGAATTAAAAATTCTTCAATTTTTGAATCATTAGCATCACAGATCCCAAAATCACTCATTTTAAATGGTTTTAAAATCTCGCATTTTAATACATTTTTAGAAATTACTTTATCAAAATTTACCAATACAATAGGAACAATAAATGGTTCTTTTTTTGCCATAGTCGCTAGCTTAAAGGCACCCGATTTAAAAGGCCCTGGTGAATTTTCAGTTTCTTGAGAAATACCCTCTGGGCTAATAATAATTCCATTATTATTTTCTAGTTCATTTAAGGCATTTTGAAAAAAATTCAAATTGAATTTTCTTATTTTATCTTTATCGAAATTTTTTGGAATAAAATTTTTTGAAAAAACTCTTATATATCCAAATCTGTCGTAATATAATTTATGATTTTTTTCATTTTCTAAGGAACATCTAACAATTCTTGTTCCTGGTTTTTTGTAATACTTATTTAAAATAAAACTACTTATAAAATGACTATCGAGAGTAATTTGAAAATCTGATCCAATCAAATAATCAGGATTATTATTTAAATGATTATATATGAATATTGATGATGACTGGTAGGGTAAGTACTCCGATCCCTTGATTATTAAATTTGCATTTGAGAAAAGCTCATAAAACTTATTTGCTGCTGTTAATCTTGCCTCTTCCTCAGACTTGGATTCATCTAAATTAACTACAGTTGTATACAAATCTTTTAATCCTTTTTTAAAATAATTTTCATCAAATAAATTATTTTTCACCTAATTAAGATTTGATAGTATTGACTTAATTTTTTCAGAATTTTTTACAAAATACTTAGCTGAAGTATTCTTTTCACCAACTTTTATTGAAATTGAATTTTCGGGGAGAGCATTAAACATATATTCATCAGAGGCATCATCACCACAACAAAAAATAAAATCATAATTTTCATTGCTCAATAACTCATTTATTATATTTCCTTTATTAATTGAAAGATTGGTAACTTCCAAAGCTTTATTACCGTCCATAACAGAAATGTTTTCTGAAATTAAACTTGATAAAACTGTTTTTAATTCCATTATTCTTCTCTTTGCAAGCTCTGGATCTGTTTTTCTGTAATGCCAAACCAAAGTATTTTTTTTATTCTCAATAAATGTACCTGGTGTATTGTCAGTAAATGACTCAAATATTGGTAAAACATCATTTTTCCATTCAAGATCATCATTATTTTTTGAAAGCCATTTTGAGGAATCAGAATATTTTATAAAATTTCCATGTTCAGCAGCTAAGTTTATATTTAATTTACCAAACCATTTATCTAGAAAAAATTGATCTCTTCCGCTAACTATAAAAACCTCTGTTTTGTCTTGTATATTGATTGATTTTAATAGTTTCAATAAATTTTTGTCAGGAACCGCTAATTCAGGATCATTATTGAATTTTACTAATGTGCCATCATAATCTAAAAATAAAACTTTTCTAGAGGATTTTTTAAATTTTTTATAAATAGTATTCTCAATTGTTTTATTAATTTCAATCGTTTCTTTTTCTAAATTAAAACTTGATTTTTTTGAGAGACTATCGATAAAATCTTTTGCCCACCTTTGAACGGTATATCTAGATAACCTTTTTTGCATGGTTAACATTCTCCTTTTTTGTTCCTGAGCAGGCATTTCAAGTGCTTTAAGAATACTTTCTGACATTTGATCTAAATCAAATGGGTTAACCAATATTGAATCAAATAACTCAATTGATGCGCCAGCCATTTCACTTAGAATTAATACTCCATCTAAGTTTACTCTTGTTGAAACGAACTCTTTTGCAACTAAGTTCATTCCATCTCTTAGTGGGGTTATCATGGCGATGTCAGAATTCATGTATAAATCAATTAAATCATCAAAATTCATGGCCCTGTAATAATACCAAATTGGAGTCCAGTTTACTGTCGCAAATTTTCCATTAATTCTGCCCACTAATTCATCAGTTTCTTTTTTAAGATTTTTATAGTCAGAAACATCAGATCTAGATGGAACAGTTAGCATAACAAGTCTTACTTTACCTAAATATTGAGGATAATTCTCAAGAAATATTTCAAATGCTTTAACTCTATTAATAATCCCTTTTGTATAGTCAAGCCTATCAATAGAAAGTATTAGCTTTCCTTTTAGTGAAGATTTTTTATGTAAGTCTAATTGCTTTTTAAGATTAGATTCTTGAGATTTTTTGAATCTTTCATGAGTTTTTGCAGCATTATGAAATTTTTCATAATCTATTCCCATTGGGAATGTATTTACAGCAATTTCTCTTGAATCATGAGAAATCCTATTAAAATTAACTTCCTTTCTTAAAATTCTTTTAATTGAACTTAGAAAATGTCTTTCATAATTATAGGTGTGAAATCCAACAAGATCGGCACCCAAAATTCCTTCAAGAAGCTCTTTACGCCTAGGGAAAATTCTAAATATCTCATAAGATGGAAAAGGGATATGTAAGAAAAATCCAATTGAAAGATCAGGTCGTAAATCTCTTATCATTTTAGGTAAAAGCATTAACTGATAATCATGTACCCATACAGTTCCGTTTTTTTCAACATTTGAAACTACAGCATCACAGAACTTCTTATTAACCTCAAAATAAGTATCCCAGTGATTATCATTAAATTTTGAATAATCAATAAAATAATGAAATAATGGCCATAAACTTTTGTTAGATAATCCGTAATAATAATTTTCAATTTCAGAGGAACTGAGTTCAACCTGAATCAAATTTTGATTTTTTAAAATTTGATTAATATGATTATTTGATTTGGGTGTAAAATCTTCAGATTTTATTCCACTCCACCCAATCCACACTGAGCTATCATCACGAATTGAATTAACTCCGGTAGCTAATCCTCCTGACGACGGTGATATATCGAAAGAATTTTCTAATTTTGACAATTGAATCGGAAGTCGGTTCGATACTATTACATTTTTTACCATTTTAATCGCAATTTATGCATAGCAACAAACTTCATGCAAAAAAAAATTTACTTAATTATGGTATTATAGGGAATTGTAAATCTAGTGCATTGATTTTTGAAGATTCCTCAATAAATTGGTGCTGTTTACCTCAATTTGATTCTTCTTCAGTTTTTGGAAAAATTTTAGATGATGAAATTGGAGGGCATTTCAAAATAACAGTTGATGATTCATACATTATTTCTCAAAATTATTTCAATGATACTGCTATTCTCAAAACTAACTTTAAAAATAATGAATGTGAGTTTGAATTAATTGATTATATGCCAAGATTCAAAAATGACGATGGCTCATATTATTCCTCACCTGAAATTCATAGAATTTTAATACCAATAAAAGGTAACCCCAAAATAAAGGTTGAATATGAACCAAAACTTGAATATTCAATTGGTAAAACTGTAAATTATTTAAAAAAGAATTTTATAGTTAGTATAGTTGAAGATAAAAATTATGAAACACTTTTTCTTTATACTGATTTGAATAAAAAAGACATCTTAAATGGTAAAGAAATAGTAATTGATAAAAAAATATTTTTTTGTGTTTCATACAACGAGAAAATAAACATCCCAAACTTTAATAGTGTTTATTTAGAGTATGAAAAAACTAAAGTTTACTGGCTTAATTGGACAAATAAAAATCCAAAACATAAAAATTACAAGGATGAAATTAATAGGAGTGCAATAACCTTGAAACTTCTGACTTTTGAAAAAACTGGTGCAGTTTTAGCTGCCGCTACAACCTCAATTCCTGAAACAATCGGAGAGGTTAGAAATTGGGATTATAGATTTTGTTGGATAAGAGATGCTTCAATGGTTATAAAAATAATTACAAAACTTGGGCATGTAAAAATAGTTAAGAATTTTATTGATTTTATAGTAAATCTAATTCCCAATAAAAATGAAAAGCTTCAAATTATGTATGGAATTAATGGAGAAAAGATTCTTACAGAAAAAAAATTGGATCATTTGTCAGGTTTTATGAGCTCTAAACCTGTTCGTATTGGAAATGCTGCATACTTTCAAAAACAAAATGATATTTATGGAATTTTGATGGATGCGATTCATTTTCAAATTTTAAAATTTCAAGAAAATAAACATCAACATGAACAGTTATGGTCAATTGTAAAATCAATTGTTTGGTCAGTAAATAAAAATTGGAAAAAAGCTGACAAAGGAATTTGGGAGTTTAGAAATAAAGAAATGCACTTTACTTTTTCTAAGTTATTGTGTTGGGTTGCTGTAGATAGAGCAATTAAGATATCAAAATTAATCCAAAGAGGAGAAAAAGCTAAGAAATGGGAATCATTAAGAAAAGAAATTCATGATGATATTATAACCAATGCTTGGTCAAAGAAAAAACAAGCTTTCACTCAGTCTTATGGTTCTGAGGAATTAGATTCTTCAGTACTTTTAATGGAAAGTTACGGATTTATAAAGGCTAATGATATTAAGTTTGTAAAAACAGTTAAGTCAATTGAAAATGAACTAATGTTTGAAGGATTACTGTTCAGATATAAAAATAATGATGATTTTGGTGAACCTAAATCTTCTTTTACAGTTTGTACTTTTTGGTTCATTGATAGTTTATATAAAATAGGTGAAAAGAAGAAAGCAAAAAAAATGTTTGATCAGCTTTTATCCTACAGTAATCATTTAGGCTTATTTAGTGAGGATCTTGATTTTAAATCAAAAGAATTACTTGGTAACTTTCCACAAGCATATTCACATTTAGCTTTAATTGAAACGGCACTAAATTTTAACAATGAATAAATTTATAATCATTTTTTAAAATTTTTATTT
>NTKN01000028.1 GCA_002457715.1 Cryomorphaceae bacterium MED-G14 | reverse complement strand
AGAAATAATATAAATTTGTCGAGCATTTTAAATGGTGGTTGTAGCTCAGTTGGTTAGAGCGCCTGATTGTGGTTCAGGAGGTCGCCGGTTCGAGCCCGGTCTTCCACCCATAAACCCCTCTTTATGAGGGGTTTTTAATAGATTTATAACAAAGATTAGTTATTATGATAGAAAAAGAATTTACTTGTCCTTATTGTTGGGAAAATCAAAGTAGATTATTTGATCCATATATTCATAATCAAAATTTTATTGAGGATTGTGAAGTATGTTGTAATCCTATTGAATTTAATTTGGTTACTAACGGTTTATATGTTATAGATTTATCTGTTAATTTAATAGGTCAATAACAGAGTCAATTATATTTTTCAATTTGTATATTTAATATACTATGAAAAAAATAACCCTTCTTTTTATTACAATCTTAATTTTTTCTTGCTCAAATGAAAATGAAAAACCAAACTTATTATTTATTCTAGTTGATGATTTGGGCTGGACCGATGTTTCTTACAATAAATCTGATTATTATGAAACCATTAATATTGATAAATTAAGTGAAACAAGTATGTTGTTTGATAATGCTTATGCTGCAAGTTCAGTATGTTCACCAACTAGAGCAGCAATCATGACAGGAAAGCATCCTGCTAGGGTTAATATTACTGATTGGATACCAGGGTTAGATCCAAAAAACAAACCTCTTTTAGGTCCTGTAGACAGAAATGAATTACCGCTTGAAGAGACTACTATTGCAGAGGTTCTGAGGGATAATAATTATTCAACTTTTTATTCCGGTAAATGGCATCTCGGTAGTGAAGGTCATTATCCAGAAGATCAAGGTTTTGATATCAATATTGGTGGATTTGAGAAGGGAAGTCCTATGGGAGGGTATTATTCTCCTTACAAAAATCCTAGATTAAGTGATGGTCCTGAAGGAGAGTATCTTACAGATAGACTTACCTTAGAAACTATACAATTAATTAGAAATAGAGATACTAATAAGCCTTTTGCCGCATTTTTATCATTTTACAATGTTCATACTCCAATCCAAGAAAATAAAGAGTTTATTGATTATTATGTAGATAAATTAAAATCTTATGAAAATATAAGTCCACAGACAGTTAAAGAAGGAGATGCTATCACATTATTAAACCAGAGAAATGCCAAGTATGCATCGATGGTACACGCCACTGACCAAAATGTAGGAAGAATAATAAATTTTTTGAAGGAAAATGATATATATGATAATACCCTAATTATTTTTACATCTGATAACGGTGGATTGTCTACACAAAGAAGAGTAGCTCCAACTTCAGTCTACCCATTAAGAGCAGGAAAAGGATGGTTGTATGAGGGTGGAATTAGAATACCACAATTAATCAAATTACCTAAACAGAAGAATAAGGAGATAATTTCAGAGCCAGTAGTTTCATATGATCTTTTTCCAACAATAGCTAATGTTCTGAATCTAAATCACAGTGTAAGTGACATTGACGGTTTAGATTTATCAAACTTATTTTTAAAGAAAGATATTGAAAGAGATTTTATTTTTTGGCACTTTCCACATTATCACGGTAGTATGTGGAAACCTGGATCTGCTTTAAGGAACAATGATTGGAAATTAGTTGAATTACATGAAGAAAATAAGGTAGAGTTATATAATTTAAGAGATGACTTAAGTGAAACTGTTGATGTTTCAAATAAATTTCCTGAAATCACAACCAGATTGGTTAGTAAATTAAATGAAATTAAAATAGATCTTGGCGCTAATAAAGCAACTTTTAATCAAAATTATAATAATTAATTATAAATTGTGTTGGTAAAAAAATGTATTTAAAATAATTATTGTTTACTTAATTTAATTTGATAAGGCCCTTGTTTGAATTGCATCGTTCCATTTTCTGTATTAAATGTTAATTCTAAACTAGCTGCTTCTATTTTAAATTTATCTTCCGAAACAGGTGTTAGTTCTAATGATTGGTTCATAACTTCAATAAAAAGTTTTTCATTCCTAACATAAATATCTATTACTAGTGGAACACCCTCTGCACTATATTTACCTTCATAAGTTTCTAATTTATCAGAACTAATTTCAAAAATTTCTGGTTCAGGTTTTGGATCTATAACAACTCTTTGATCTCTATTAGCAATATTCCAAGCAGTGTAAAATATTAATTTGGATCGAAGTTCTAGTAAATCGTAATTTATTTTGTCAGGTGTATCACTAGGTAAATGATAATCTTCATGAGTTCCTGAAAAATAAAAAATTATAGGTATACCTTTTTTTGCAAAATTATAATGATCACTTCTATAATAAAATCTTTGTGGATCATCTTTTGCGTTGTATCTATAATCTAAATCTAAATTGACAGTTTGAAGGTTGGTTTGTTCTGATATTTCATGAAGATCTTGACTGTCATGATCAGATCCTATTATGTAGATGTACTCTCTTTTATCACCTTTTCTAGTTGGATCAATCCTTCCAATCATGTCAAGATTTAGATTTGCTACTGTATTGGATAAAGGGTAGATAGGGTTATCGGAATAATATGCAGAACCAAGCAGCCCCTTTTCTTCACCAGTAACATGTAAAAAAATAATACTTCTCTTAGGTCCTTTTCCTTTTTTGCTTGCCTGTTTAAATGCTTGAGCAATTTCTAGCATTGCAACTGTGCCTGAACCATCATCATCAGCCCCGTTATGAATTCGATCCTTAACTTCACCTATGTACGACTTTCTAAGTCTTGAACCAGTTCTTCCATATCCAACATGATCAAGATGAGCAGTCAAAATTAAATATTCTTCTGGTTTTTCAGTTCCTTCAATTATTGCAATCACATTTTCACTATCTACCTCTCCTTCATTTCCTCTGGAAATATTTAATGTCATTTTTTGAAAATAATCTTTATCAGGATCGCCGGGCTTAATATCATTTTCAATGTAAAAGTTTTTTAAATATTCAACAGCTTTTTTTTGACCTTCTGAACCAGTATTTCTTCCTTCAAATTCATCAGAAGCGTATGTGTATAAATGTTTTTCTAAATCTTTTTGAGTAATTGTTTTTGCAAACCTTTTTGCATTTTCTAGCTGAGAGTATGAAATTAAAGATTGAAAAACAATAAGTATAAATAAAATTACTTTTTTCATATAAACTTAATTGTCAGCAAATATAGTTATAATTTAAAATGTATAATTTTATATTTAATCATTACTTAATTTTTGAATATGTTTAGAAGAAATTTTCTAAAATTAACATCTCTTGCTAGCTTAGGGCTAAATTCAAACTCATTTATAAATGAAATTTCTCATTATTTAACATTAAGTTTTGACGATGGATTTAAAAAATCTTGTTATAAAACTGCTAAAATATTTGAAGATTATGGTTTAAAAGCAAGCATGAATATTATTGCTTCTGGTCATTTAGAATCATTCACAAATGAATCTGAATGGATGCCAAAAAAACTACTTGGGGATTTTTATGATTGGAATAATTTAAAGTCAAGAGGACATGAGATTATGCCGCATTCTTGGGAACATTTAAATTTAACAAAAATACCAATTGAAAATGCAAAGAATAATATAGATAAGTGTTTAGAATATTTCAATAATAATCTAGATAATTTTTCACAATCTGACTCAATTTTTAATTACCCTTATAATTCTTCAAATAAAGAAATTGACGAATATCTTTTAAAAAAAGTTAAAGCAGTTAGAACAGCTGGTCGGTTAGTTTTAAAAAATAATTTATCAAATAAAATTCCAAACGAAAAAAAAAATTTAAGGCTAGGAACATGGGGATATGGACCAGATAAATCTGATGCTTTTGTAGAAAAATCAATAAATCGGTTTTTAAAGTCCGATGGTGGATGGTTAATATTAACATTACATGGATTGGATAACGAAGGTTGGGGACCCCTAAGTTCAAATTATTTAGATAAACTTCTAAATAGATTAATAAAAGTAAACTATTTGAAAATTAAAACAATTGGTGATGTTTTAATTTAAACTAGTTTCGATATAATCCCATAATTTTATCCTCATTTCTAAAGCCTTTTTTGACATTTTAGTAGCTTCCTTCCATTTATTTTCATCATCCTTACAAAGTTCAGAAATCATTTGAAGTGCCATAGGTCCATGCTCATCTCCATCCATTTCAATATGTCTTTCTAAATAATATAAAAGATCTCCAATTTTTGTTTCATTTTTTTTATTTAGAGTTTTAACAATATTTATGAACATGTCTGGGATTAGATCTTCCCTTCCAAATGTAAATACGCTAGCAATAATGTGAGGTTTATTTGAATCAATAGTGTCAAATGTGAAATTTAAAAAATCGCTAATTCCTGTTGGTATTAAACACTTTTCAACAGCTTTCTTATGAGATTTAGTTTCAATAATTTCATTTAAAAATTCATTTATTTTATTTGTGTCAGAACCTATTTTTTTCATTGATTCAACATAAAGTTCGAAATGACTAACAGGATTGTTGTTTTGATCAATATCACTTTCTTCACCCAAAACTATTTCATTTATAAGTCTTCTAGAAATTTTGTCATTTGTTGGATACCAAGGTGTTTCAACACATGTTAAAATTTTTTGAAGAGATTTTGTTAATGACATAAAATCCCATACTGCAAAAACATGAATTTCCATAAATTTAGATATGGAATTAATGTCATTAAGTTTGTTATATATAGTGTGGTTCAATAGTTTATTTCTGGTTTCAGAAATTTCACTTAATAAATTATCTATTTTATTCATTAATTGGTATTAATTTTCACGAAAATAATTATTTTAACTGAGCAAATATTATGCAAATTGACGTTATTATCACATTTATTTTTTCAGTTTTTTTTCTGACAATTACACCAGGGCCTGATATAGCATATGTGTTCTTTAAAAGTGTTTCCCATGGAAAAAATGAGGGTTTTAAGTTAACTTTTGGTTTAACTACAGGATTGTTTATTCATACTTTATTGGTAGTTTTTGGAGTATCCAAAATTTTAAATTCCAATGAAATTTATTTTGATATTATCAAATATTTTGGTTTTCTATACTTTATGTATCTTTTTTTTACTTCTTTTTTTAAAAAAAATTATATAAAAAATGAAGGTAAATTTAAAAGGAATAGTTTTATAACTGGGCTGATGATGAATTTATTAAATCCTAAGGTTGCAATATTCTTTATCGCTTTCTTACCTGGATTTATATTTGATGACTCATTAAGTATTAATTTACAGTTTTTTATTCTGGGTTTAATATTTTGGTTTATAGCAACATCTGTATTTCTTTTAGTGACAATTTTTTCTGAAAAAATCAATTCAAGTTTTGAAAATTTTGTAAACAAAGAAATACTCAAATATTTACAATCATTAATGTATTTTTTTATTGCAGTTTATATTCTGATTTGAAATCAAAATTTTAATCCTTTTTAATTAATTTATATGCCCTTATTAAAATTAATAGTACCAATGTTGTTACAATAAATATTAAAATTGCATTAATCCATGATACTGAGGTTTTTATAACAGCTAATGAAATAATAGATATTAAAAGTAATGTTGCACCCTCATTCCAAATTCTTAAATAAAAATCACCTAATTTAATTTCATTTTTATTTAATTGATTTAAAATAACTTGTGTTAAAATTGTATAAATAATCAATATCGAGACTATCACTAGTTTCACCTTCATCCAATCTAATTCAATTAATATTGGGTTTTGATACAACAGGTAAAAACCAAAAAAACTAGAAATTATTGTTGCTGGCCATGTAATTATGCTCATTAAACGGTTAGCCATTAATTTAAATTGATTCTGAAGAATTTTTTTTGTGCTTTTATCCTTTAATTCAGCTTCTTTATGATAAATAAATAACCTGCCCATGTAAAACAAGCCAGCGAACCAACATACAACAGCAATCAAGTGTATAGTTTTTAAAACTAAATAGCTCATAATTTTATTTCGCCCAACTTGCAATTAATTTTGCCCAGTCATCATCATCATTTAAACATGGTACATAATGATAATTTTCTCCACCGGCCTCTAAGAACTCCTCTTTACCCTCCATGGCAATTTCTTCTAATGTCTCCAGACAATCAGTTACAAAAGCGGGTGTAACTATTACCAAATTTTTTATTCCTTTTTTTGCTAGTCTTTCCAGTTCGTTATCCGTGTAAGGCTTGAGCCAAGCTTCATTTGGTAATCTGGACTGGAAAGCATTACTATATTTATCTTTGTCAATATTTAACTCCTTCACAATTAACTCAGTTGTTTCTAAAACTTGATGTTTGTAGCATGTTTCATGGGCCTGTGAACTAACTGAGCAACAGTTTTTTATTTTATAACAATGTTTATTTGTTGGATCTGAAATTTTTAAATGACTAACTGGTATTCCATGGTATGAAAATAAAATATGATCATATTCTATTTTACTAATAGTTTCTTTAATCTTATTACTTAATAGTTTAATGTAGTTTTTGTTTTTGTAAAAAGGTTTTATGATTTTAAGTTTTAGACTTGGAAAATTTAATTTAACCTCTTTCTTGACTTTTTCAACTACAGTTTCATAAGATGACATTGCATAGTGGGGGTAGAGAGGAAGAACAACTACTTCTTTTACACCATAATCATTAAGTTCCTTTAATCCTTTTACAATGCTAATTGAACCATATCTCATTGCTAAAGCAATGGGGATTTTTATTAGTTTTTTTATTTTTTCAAATAATCTCTGAGAAAGCACAATCAATGGAGAACCTTCTTTCCACCAAATTTTTTTATAAGCTTTAGCTGATTTTCTTGGTCTAGTATTTAATATAATAATTTTAACCAAAAACCATCTGAACCAATAGCTCTTACCGATAACTCTTTTATCCATTAAAAATTCATCTAAGTATTTTTTAACATCAGGAATTGATGTGCTGTCGGGCGAACCTAAATTAATTAATAAAAATCCTTTCATTATATTGTTTTTGAATATGTTCCAATATTTTTTTTAACCAACGGATCGAATTTCATTGCAATATTTCTAGTAAATAATCTTCCATTTTCATAAACATTAATTTTATTATTACTTATTTCTAAAATCCCATCATTAACAAACTCATCAAAATTTTCATATGAAAAATCAATAATATCATATAATTTATTGATACTTATTTCATTATTAACGGCTATATCGTTAAAGTCTACGTAATAATTACACATTAAATTATTAATAACATCCCTGATTACTTTTTGTTCTTTTGTCACACTGTAACCTCTAAAAATCGCCAAATTATTTGTTTCGATTGCTTTAATATATTGTGCAGCATTTTTTATATTTTGACTGTAAGCTGAACTTAATTGTGAAATAGCAGAAGCTCCAAATGCATAAACTTGACCAGTGGTTTCTCTAGTACAATATCCTTGAAAATTTCTATGTAGGTTCTTATTTTTTAAAGCAATAGCAAATTCATCTTCAGGAAGTGAATAATGATCCATTCCAATAGAAATATATCCAGAGCTTACAAATTTCTTGTATGAGTTTTCATACATAGATGCTTTATCATTTGAATTGGGAAAACCAATTTTTTCTAATATTTTTTGTCTAGGAAGAACAGATGGTACATGAGCATATGAAAAGGTTACTAATCTTTCAGTCTGTAATTCAATTGCTCTTTCAACTGTTTTTTTAAAACTACTCACAGTTTGCAATGGAAGACCATAAACTAAATCAATATTGGTACCTGTAAAACCTTCGCTTTTTATTTTTGAAACTATATCTTCTATTTTATGTTTAGAAGGCTTTCTATTGATTGCTTCTAAAACATCATCTCTAAAATCTTGAATTCCTAAGGATATTCGGTTGAAACCAAACTTTTTTAATAGTTCGATATGTCTAAATTCTAAATGAGCTGGATTACATTCAATGGCCATTTCATAGCTAGATGCAAATTTAAATTCATCATAAAGTTTATTGGTAATCTTTTCAATATACCTGTACGATATTGCATTAGGAGTTCCACCTCCCCAGTGAACTTGAGTAACTTTTCTTTTTTTATCAATTTTCTTAGCTACGTGATTAATTTCTTTAATCACAGCATCCACATATCTTTCTAAAAAAGGTTTGGTGTATCCAGATTCAGTTGTACATCCGCAGAAATGACAAATTTGAGGGCAAAAAGGAATGTGAATATATATTGATATGTTACTTGGATTCTCATTATTAGATTCTATGACATGTCTTTCATGATCTGAATTAGAAAATTTAGAATCAAAAAAAGTAGCAGGCGGGTAGGAAGTATATCTTGGCCCTGATTCATTATATTTTATCAATAATTCCTTTTTACTTAACATTTTATCTATTCCAATTGGTTTTTTTTATCCATTCTACTACAAACTGAGCTTTTTTGTAATCAATATCAGGTATAAACCCATGACCAAGATTAAAAATCCAATCAAAGTTATTTGATCCAAATTCAACACATGATTGTAAATATTTTTCAATTTTATCCAAATCATAGTATAAGATTCTGGGGTCCATATTTCCTTGAATTCCTACACTATCATCTACCAAATACCGTGCATTATTTAAAGACATATGCCAATCAATACTAACAAAATCGCATATATCATTATTTATACTTTTTAAACCCAGTGAGTAATCTTTTGGAAAAAAAATGTTGGGACAATTCATTTCCTTAACACTATTCAATATTTTTTTTGAAAATGGCAATATAAGTTCTTCATAAAGTTTATGTGGTATAGCTCCACAATATGTTTCAAACAATTGAAAAACTTCTATCCCACTTAAAACTTGATTTTTAGCATAATCGATTGAAGCTTCCGTAATTTGTTCAAGTATTTTTATACTTTCTTTTCTGTTACTATAAAAAAACTTTATTGCATCCTTGAAGCTTTTATTATTTTCTTTAGCTCTGAACATAAACAAGAATGTGGTTAATGGTCCTCCACAAAAACCAATAAGTGGAATGTCATTATTTTTATTTTTAATTGATTTTATGTTGTCATATACGTAATTAAGTTTTGATGAATCATATTTAATTATATTATTACCCGTAGTTTTTAAAGCATTGGAAAATTTTGGACCGTTTGAAGTAAAATCTAGTTTGAGTCCCATAGCATCAGGTATGACCAATATATCAGAAAATAATATTGCAGCATCGACTTTCAAATCATTAATAGGAAGTAGAGTAACCTCAGTTGCTAAATCCTTATCTTTCATCATATAATAAAAATGATGTTTTTGTTTAAGCTCTCTATATGATGGCAGAATTCTTCCAGCTTGTCTCATGAACCATACGGGTGGTCGAGATGTCTTTTTTTTATTAATTGTTTCTAATAAAATTCTATTCATTTTTTAATATTTCTAGTGCTTTTTTATTTGAACTTATTAATTTTTCAATATCATTTTCAGTCATAACTGAAGACAAAAATAAACTTTCATATTGCGAGGGAGGTAAATAAATACCCATATCAAGCATTAACTTAAAATATTTTGCATACATAGTTGTATTACACTCTAATGCATCATTGTAATTTCTAATACTTTTTTTATTAGTAAAAAATAAAGTCATCATAGATCCAACTCTGGACACACAGGCATTAGTATTAGTTTCTTTAATGTTTTTTTCCCAACCTGCTTGTATTTTATTTGAAATTTCTTCAAGCTTTAAATAAATATTTTTATCAAGCATTTTTAATGTTGTAAGTCCTGCGCTCATTGCTAGAGGATTTCCAGATAAGGTCCCAGCTTGATAAACAGGCCCCTCTGGTGCTAGCATATCCATTATATCCTTTTTACCACCATATGCCCCAACAGGAAGTCCACCTCCAATTATTTTTCCTAAAGTTGTAATATCAGGATTAACACCATATAATTCTTGAGCTCCACCTTTACTAACTCTAAAACCAGTCATTACCTCATCAAAAATCAAGACAGAATTATAAGTATCGCAAAGATTTCTTAATCCCTCTAAAAAACCTTTTTCTGGAATAACCAAGCCCATATTACCTGCGATGGGTTCAACAATTACTGCTGCAATATTTTTTGAATTCTCAATAAATAATTTCTCAACAGAATCAAGATTATTGAATTCTGCAGTCAATGTATCTTTTGCTGTATTTTTAGTTACGCCTGGACTATCAGGTAAGCCTAATGTAAATGCTCCAGATCCAGCCTTTATTAAGAAACTATCACCATGGCCGTGATAGTTTCCAGAAAATTTAATTATCAATTCTTTTTTTGAGAAACCTCTTGCTAATCTTATAGCACTCATAGTAGCTTCGGTTCCAGAGTTTACCATTCTAACTTTTTCAATTGAAGGAACATATTCAATAATTTTATCTGCCATTTCTGTTTCAATTGGTGTACATGCTCCAAATGTTGCACCATTGATTACAGCTTCATTTACAGATTTAATTATTTCATTATTACAGTGTCCAAAAATTAATGGACCCCAAGAAGAAATACAGTCAATATATTCGTTGTCATCAATGTCAATCATTTTACTTCCAATTCCTTTCTTAAAAAAAATTGGACTGCTATTGACACTCTTGAAAGCTCTGACTGGGGAGTTCACACCTCCAGGGATCTTCTCTTTTGCATTATTAAAAGCTAATCTACTTTTTTTATACATTTTTATTTTTTAGATATTCAGCAATTTGTATAGCATGGTATGTTATTATTGAATCAGCTCCTGCTCTTTTCATTGAATGCATTATTTCGATAATAACTTCCATTTCATTTATATGATTATTTTTAGCTGAGGATTTAACCATCGAATATTCACCACTAACATTATATGCTATTATTGGAACATTAAACTCACTCTTGACTTTACTTATTATGTCTAGATAAGTTAAGGCAGGTTTAATTATAACAGCATCAGCACCTTCATTTAAGTCTTGTTCAATTTCTCTGATAAACTCATATGAGTTTTTAAAATTCATTTGATGAGTTTCTCTTTTTCCTCCAGCAAACTCACTATTAACGGCATCTCTAAAGGGTCCATAAAATGATGATGAATATTTTACGGAATATGGGAAAATTGGTATTTTTTCATAGCTGTTTTTATCTAGTATTTCTCTTATAAACTTTACTCTTCCATCCATCATGTCAGATGGCGCAATTATATCAACACCAGAAGAAGCTAAAACCAAGCTTTGATTCGCAAGAGTTTTGTTAGTTGAGTCATTGTCAACATCATTATTTTTTATAGTTCCACAATGCCCATGTGTTGTGTAGCTGCAATTACATACATCAGCTATAATCAGTAATTTGTCACCAAATATTTTTTTGATTTGTCTAACAGCTTTGGGAATTATACTTTCAGAGCTACATGCGATATCGCCAGTTTCATCTTTTTCGTTTACAACACCAAATAAAAGTATTTTATTAATATTTAAATCAATTAGATTTTCACACAATTTAACTACATTGTCAATGGATATTTGATGCTGACCAACAAGTGATTTTATTTCATTTTTTATATTTTCACCTTCACACACAAAAATTGGGTAAATTAAATCTTTTGGAAGAATATTAATATCTTCACACATTTCTCTAACAATTTTATTGTATCTAAGTCTTCTTAGTCTTGATTGTGGATAATTCATTGTTTGTTTTTTTTAAAAAAATCTATAATTGACTCAGAAATTCCCTCATAGGTTTGCATCTTTGCTGTAGTAGTTGTTTTAAAACCTTTTCTTTCTATGTATGATGTTGTAGTTTTTCCAATACTAATAAGTCTAGTTTTTCTCGTTTCATAAAGATTGTTAAATGCCTCAAAGCATGACGGACTGGTAAAAATTACGTAAGGTTCCTCATTTAATAAATCATCAAGTTTTGAATCTTTTTTTGTATTGTAATTAGTTTTATAAACAATTAGTTTTTCAATTTTAGCAAACTTTTTCAATTCATTAAATAGTGAATTATTTGAAAGGTTTCCTTGAACTAGTAATGAATTCTGATTTAATAAAACATTATTTTTTTTTAGCTCATTAGACATTTCATTTGAATAATTTCTAGAACATATATAATCTGCTTTAAAACCGTAATTTTTCAACTCTTCAGCAGTTTTCAATCCTATTGTAATAATTTTTTTACCTTTTATTTTATTATTGTTTTTTAAAAAATATTTAACTCCATTCTTAGATGTAAAAATTAAGCAATTATAGTTTGAAATATCTATGTATGAATTTAAATTACTTGTATTTATCATAGGAAAATGATAAACTTTAGCTCCATTTTCAGTAAGTTTTGAAAACCCTTCAGAGTAAAACTCATTTGTAGTAATAATTGGAATATTATTAAGAGTTTGCATTACTAATTTCATTTAGAATTTCTTCAACACCTTGATTAAAAAACTTTTTAGAAAGTTTATTACTTAAATTATGCCAATCTTTCAAACTTTCTTTGGCTGACGATCTTATATGCTTCTTACCATCTAGACTTATAACTAGACCATCTATAAAAATTTTATCATTTTTTATGTAAGAATGTGCAGCTATTGGATAATTGCATCCACCACCCATAGATTTCATAAATAATCTTTCCACGGATGTTGTAATTCTTGTTTTTTCATCATTAATTGAGGATGTTATATCCATTAATTCATAATTACTCTTTTTAATTTCAACGGCTATAGCTCCTTGACCAGGTGCGTTTAAAAATTCTGATATTTCTAAGTATTCGGTAATATATTTTTGTAAGCCCAGCCTTTCAATTCCTGCAGCAGCCAATATTAGTCCGTCAAATTCACCATTTATCATTTTATTGATTCTAGTATCGACATTTCCTCTGATATCAACAATATTTAAATTTGGGTTTATTTTTAATAGTTGAGCTTTTCTTCTAAGAGATGATGATCCAATGATATCATTTGAGTTAAAATCTTTCAATTGTTTTTTGTTTTTACTTATAAGAACATCCTGAGGATTTGCTCTTTCCAAAATCGCATTAATTATGAGATGTTCATTGTTCTCAACTGGAAGATCTTTTAAGCTGTGTACAGCTATATGTATTTCTTCGTTAATTAACATTTTTTGTATCTCATTTACAAAAAAACCTTTATCAATTTTTCTATCTAATATTTGGTCTATCATTAAATCACCTTTAGTTTTTATCTTTTTTAATTCAAAATTGTATTTAGGATAAATTTTCTCTAGATTTTCCTTTACTAGGTTTGATTGAAATAAAGCAAGTTTACTTCCTCTCGTCCCAATAATAAATGTTTTACTCATTTAAAAAAATTTGATTAATAACTTTGATAGCTTTTTCATCTTTTCCATTATTACTAGCTTTTCTAATTTTTTTAACCAATGAATTAGTAAACTTATTATAGACTTCATTTAACTTTTTATTAATTAAGTCATTATCTTCAATATCATCGCATTTGCATTTATAATTATCGATTTTGTCAAGAGTTTCATTTACAAAAATTTCTCTTATTTCTTTTTTTATAGATAATATAGATGGTCTTAATGTTCTTGAGTTGGTCCAATCATCAAAATCAACTAAAAAATCATCTATATATTCTTCTGCCTTAATAATTTGTTTTCTTCTTTTTTTATAATTCTCATTAACAATGTCTTTAAGATTATCAATATTGATAATTTCAAGATGATTGATGTTTATATCACTATTAATATTTCGTGGTACAGATAGGTCTACAATTAATAGAGGCTTGTCCCTATCTTTCATGATTTTTACTAAATCTTTTTTGCTTAAAAGTTTTTTATTTGAGCTCGTTGAAAAAAAAACTACATCTGAATTATTAATCTCAGCTTTAAAATTTTCAAATTCAATAAACTGATATCCAAGTTCATTGCAAAAGTTTATTGCTTTGTCCTTGGTTCTGTTTGATACTTTTATGTTTTTAATATTTTTTTGATGAAGGTGCTTGATTGACAGCTTTGAAGTTTCACCAAGTCCTACACAAAGAAAATTAGAATTTTTTAAATCATAATCTTTTGTAATCTTTTCAACAGCAGCATAGCTAACTGAGACAGCTCCTTTGTCGATGCCTGTATTTGTTCTAATGTATTTACCAGTCTCTAATGCTTTTTGAATCATCCTTTTTAAAATTGGTCCAAGCATTTTTCTTTTTACCGCATAACTATAGGCAAGTTTTACCTGTTCCACAATTTGAAACTCTCCAACTATCATAGATTCAAGTCCTGAGATCAATCTAAAAAGATGTTTAGCAACTTTAATTGATGATATGTAATAAATTAAATATGGAGATAAACTATCATTGAATTTTTTAAAATCAACTAGCTCTTTTACTATATTGTGCAGAAACTTTTTTTCTTGACCAATATGATTTTCAAATTCAAAATAAATTTCGGTCCGATTACATGTTGATATAATCATTAACCCTTCAACACCAACATTTTTCTTAAGTAAATTATTGAAAACTATCTTTTCAGAATCTTCAAAGTGAAATCTTTCTCTAATTTCAACTGGTGCCGCTTTGTAATTTAAGCTAATTAATCCAACCAAAAGTAAAACTTTTGGTAAATTTAATATTGTTATTTAAGATTGAAATAACGGTAAAGGTTCAAAAAGTATCTATATAAGTTCACTCTGTTAATTTAGAATATTACTAAATAAAAGTATCGAAATAAGTTCATGATATGAATTTATTCATTTCTTTCTCCGTTGGAATGTAGCATTTTTCTTTTTTTCCAAAAATTTTATATCTATTTTTTGCAACTATTCTATAAAAAAAGTTAGATATAAACTTTGGAAATATAGATATTAATATTCTGACTGCTAATTGTGTTTTGGTTTTTCTAAAAATGTAAGCAACCGCATCACTTTCATATAGTATTTTGTTATTATTTATGATAACAATGATTGAATCTTTTGATTTGTCAATATTTGAATTTTTAGAATAGAATTTAGATTGAGTGTTTGTAAACATGAAAACATTTTTTTTATCATTTCTTAGTACCCATTTATAAAAGCTGTTACATATTAAGCACTCTCCATCAAACACTATGATTTTATCGAAATGTTTCATTTATTTCTCCAAATAAAACAAAAATATATCTAATAGTTCTAAATATTACAATTTGTATTCAAATCCTGCATATATACCAAAAGGATGTCCAGGTCTTAATCCTGCAGGTGCTCTTGAAACAGCATACTCATTATCAAACAGATTAATAATTTTTGATTTTAATATTATGTCTGATCTAAGTTTATATTTAAATGAAATATCAAAAATCAAATAAGAAGGAATTTCAATTGATCCATCTGCTACAGTTGAAAATTTACCATTATAATTAGCATTTAAATTAAGTTCAAATTTATTTGCTTCAAAACTAATAGATGAATTTAGCTGGTGTTGAGGAATATATGGAATTCTGTCTCCATTGCTAACTTCTCCCCAAATATCTTGTGTACTTCCAAAGTCCGTTAGAAATTTTGCGTTTGTCAAAGTATACGATAATGAAAAAGGTATATTAATTTTATTACTTTCAACAATATTTGACATTAATAGAATTTCTAATCCATTAACTAAAGCCTCTCCTGCATTAAACGGGTCTAGTTCTCCAAATCCGCCAGTAGCTGCTAAATCATTTCCAAGTAAATTACTGTAATCGTTTTGGAATACAATCAGTTCAGCATTTAATTTATTTAAGGTCAACCTTGTGCCAAGCTCTAAATTTATACTTTCTTCAGCTTTTTGTCCAACTGAACTTCCAGGTGGAGAATAGCCTTTATGCAATCCTCCAAACATGGAAATTTTATTATTAAATGTATAATTTAATCCAATACCAGGAATAAATACTGAAACTTTATTTTCTCTTGATGATATATCGCTGGGGTTTCTTAATGGATTAGATTTTCCAAAATCATCTCTTAATAATTTTATTGACTCAAATCTAATTCCTGAAGATATGGTTAATCTATTAATTTTATACTTGTACATTATGTAGGAAGCAAATGAATTTGCTGAACTTATTCTATTTCCTTGAGACCCTTTATCACCATAAATACCCAATGACATAAAGCCATTGTTTATGTTATAAACATCCTCCCACTGAAATCTATCTTCATCATCATAGTGAATTCTAAGTCCTATTTCAAGATCATTAAATGAGTTGTTTTTTCCATACCAATGATAATCTATTTTTGTCTGTATGCCTTTTGAAATATATTCTCTATTATTTGCTTTTAATTTTAAAGAATTTTCTAAATCTAAATTTCCTCTCAATACAGACATGTGCCCTGGAAATTTATCTGGATTTGAAACTACTTTTGATATTTTTTGCGAATTAGCTTCAAACACTACATCATCAAGTTTGTACCAATTTCTTTTAAATCCATTGTAGTAAAAATTTGATGTAATCTTGAGTTTTTCTAAAAAATTAACCTCATG
>NTKN01000027.1 GCA_002457715.1 Cryomorphaceae bacterium MED-G14 | reverse complement strand
CCGATGGAATAGATGTTTCATCAATACGTACTTCAAAATTTCCCAATGGATTTTTTATTGCTCAAGATGATGATAATGATGGATTAAATCAAAATTTTAAATTAGTAGATTGGAACAAAATTATTAAATGAAGAAAATAATATTATTAACTCTACTGATTTTTAACTTTTCATTTTCTCAGAAAATCATCAAGGATATTAGCTTATCGAAATTAATTGATGAAACCTCTGGTTTAGAAATTATAGACAACCAGTTTATCACACACAATGATTCAGGTGGAGAACCTAAACTATATTATTTAAATAAAAAAGGAAAGATTATTTCTGAGAGAAAAATAAATGGAGTTAAAAATAATGATTGGGAAGATATTACTCAAGATGATGAGTTTATTTATGTTGCTGACATGGGAAATAACTACGACACCAGAAAAAATTTATCTGTAATTAAAATACCAAGAGATAAAAATTCAGTTATTGACCCAGAGATTATAAAATTTAACTATCCCGAACAAAATGATTTTAGATACAAAAAACTTTCTCAGTTTGATGCTGAAGCACTTATTTCCATAAATGAATTTCTTATAATTTTCACAAAAAATAGAGCTACTAAAAAGACGGATATTTATTCTTTACCAAAAAATGGTGGCGAGTATCAAGCAAAAAAAATTGGAAGTTTAAATACACAATCAATTATAACAGGAGGTGATTATGACCAAAAAAATGAACTTTTAATTTTAACTAGTACGATTTCTTTTGACGAGTATTACATACTAAAAATTGAAGACTTTTCATTAAAAAATAAAAAGGATTATAAAATTGAAATGTATGAGATTCCAATTGGAAAAACACAGGTTGAGGCAGTTAAAATAATAGATTCTAATACATTTTGGATTACGTCTGAAGATGAAAAAAGTAGTTCTACTGCAAGGCTTATGAAAATAAAATTATAGGATTTTATTTCTTCACACTATTTATCACCTTTAAAAATATTAAATTGCATTTATGAAATGGGAGAATCTGTTGTCTTTAAAAAGACATGGTGATAATTTAAAAAGACTACGATCGGAACAAGATAATACAAGAGTAGGATTTGATGTAGATTATGATAGAATTGTTTTTTCTTCTTTTTTTAGATCCCTTCAAGATAAGACTCAAGTAATACCTTTTTCAAAAACTAGTTTTGTTCATACTCGACTGACTCATAGTCTGGAGGTTTCTGTAGTTGGAAGAAGCTTAGGAAGAATTGTTGGTAAACATATTTTAAATAAACATCCATACTTAAATCAAATTCATGGATATCAAATTAATGATTTTGGAAGTATAGTTGCTGCTGCAAGTTTAGCTCATGATATTGGAAATCCACCATTCGGTCATAGCGGAGAATCTGCAATTGGTGACTTTTATAAAATTGGAGATGGTTTCAAGTATAAATCTCAGTTGACTGATCTTCAATACAATGATTTATGCACATTCGAGGGAAATGCTAATGGTTTTAAAATTTTAACAGAAAGTAAGCCTGGTTCACCAGGTGGATTAAGATTAAGTTATGCTACTTTAGGTGCATTTACTAAATATCCCAAAAGCTCGCTTCCTCACAAACCAACTAAACATATAAAGGATAAAAAATATGGTTATTTCTCAAGTCAATCTGATTTTTTTGATGAAGTTGCAAACGAGCTTGGACTTAAAAGCAGTGATAATCAATTTAGTCGTCATCCATTAACATACTTGGTTGAAGCAGCTGATGATATTTGCTATACACTGATTGACTTTGAAGACGGAATAAATTTAGATTGGATACCTGAAGAATTTGCATTGGAATTTTTAGTTAGACTTGTTGGTGAGTCAATTGACAGAAAAAAATATAATTCTATGGGATTAAAATCTCAAAGAATGGCTTATCTAAGAGCACTTGCAATTAACACATTGATTAATGAAGCTGTTAATATTTTTATAGAAAATGAAGATAAAATTTTGAAAGGAGAGTTAGAGACATCACTAATGTCACTTTCAAAATATAAATCTCAGATGGAAAGTATCATCGAGATTAGTATCGATAAAGTTTATAAATCAAAAGAAGTAATTGAAAAAGAACTTACTGGCTACAAAGTTTTAAATTTCTTATTAAAAACATTTACTAGTTCAGTTATTAACTGGCGTGAAGATAAAGTAAGTGCATTTGATGAATTAGCGCTTGAATGTATTCCAAAAGAGTATTTAAATAAAGACACAGATTTATATTCTAATTTATTAGATGTAAGTTGTTTTATTGCGAGTTTAACAGATGGCTTAGCATTGGAATGGTATAAAAAACTCAGTTAATGAATCAAGAACAAAAAGATCATTATTTTATGGAAAAAGCTTTGCAAGAAGCTAAAGTTGCATTTGAAAAAGATGAAGTTCCAGTTGGGGCAATTATTGTTTCAAATGATAAAATTATTGCAAGATCTCATAATTTGACTGAGGCATTAATTGATGTCACTGCACATGCTGAAATGCAAGCTATTACATCAGCCTCAAACCATATTGGTGGAAAATATTTAAATGATTGTACTATGTATGTTACTCTTGAACCATGTCAAATGTGTGCAGGTGCAATGTATTGGGCGCAATTGTATAGATTAGTTTATGGAGCTAGCGATCCGCATAGGGGTTTTAAAGTGCTAGGAACAAAACTTCATCCTAAAACAAAAGTTTCTTCTGGTGTTATGTCCAAAGAATGTAAACTTTTAATTGACGCTTTTTTTATTAAAAAAAGAAAAGAAAAGCAGGGCTAATCCTTATACAGATAATCATCTAGTTTTTTATTTCTGTACCTGTAGTATAAAAATAGTGGCATAAATAAAAAACAAAAAACTAAAACACTTATACCTATTAGTTTTTCTCCAAAAATAATATGTGAACTTTTGATATATAAACCGTAAAAGAGGACAGCCATATCACAAATAAAAATTAGATATAAAGAAATTCTAAGGAGCAAAGTTTATTTCAATTTTATATTTAGATCGTCTAATTGTTGATTATCAATTTTAGAAGGGCTATCAATCATAACATCTTTACCGCTGTTATTTTTAGGAAACGCAATATAGTCTCTTATTGACTCATCCTGATTCATAACAGCAACTAATCTGTCTAGACCAAAAGCTATTCCACCATGTGGAGGAGCACCATATTTAAAGGCATTAAGTAAAAAGCCAAATTGCTCAAGAGCTTCTTGTTCAGAAAATCCTAAAATAGAGAAAACTTGTTGTTGTAATTCTTTATTATGAATTCTAATTGACCCTCCGCCAATTTCATTTCCATTAATAACCAAGTCATAAGCATTAGCAAAGGTATCAGCAGGATTATCAGTAATTATTCCATTAACAGGTGATGTGAAAGGATGGTGCATTGAATGATAACTTTTAGAATCTTCATCCCATTCAAATAGTGGAAAATCAGTTACCCAAAGAGCATCAAATTTTCCGTTATTTCTTAATCCAAATCTTTCAGCCACTTCAATTCTTAAGGCTCCTAACTGAGTAAGTGTCTTTTTCTTATTTCCAGAGATTATGAAGCTTATATCACCTGGATTAGAATTGGTTAAATCTTTTAATTGATCAGCATCAAAGAATTTATCAATAGAAGATTTTATTGAACCATCCATATTATGTTTAATCCAAATTAATCCAAGAGCTCCTATTTGTGGTCTTTTTACCCAGTCAATGTAAGAATCAATTTCCTTTCTAGAAAGCTCAGCACCAGATGTTACATTGAATCCATATATAGCTTCACTGTCATCAAAGATTTTAAATCCATTTCCTTTAGCTTTTTCACTTGAATTAAAAAACTGCATATCAAATCGAGTATCTGGTTTGTCAGAACCATATCTTTCCATTGCATCAGTATATGGTATTCTTTTAAATTTACCTAGATCATAATCTAAGCATTTGTCAAACACATGTTTAACCATCCCTTCAAAAGTTGAAATTACATCTTCCTGATCTACAAAAGACATTTCGCAATCAATTTGAGTAAACTCAGGTTGTCTGTCAGCTCTTAAATCCTCATCACGAAAACATTTTACAATTTGTACATACTTGTCAAAACCACTTATCATTAAAAGTTGTTTGAATGTTTGTGGTGATTGTGGAAGTGCATAAAATTCACCAGTATTAATTCTAGAAGGAACAACGAAATCTCTGGCTCCTTCAGGTGTCGATTTTATTAAATAAGGAGTTTCGATATCTATAAACCCATTTTCTTTCAAATACTTTCTTATTTCAAAAGTTAAATCATTTCTAAAAATAATATTGTTTTTGAGAGGATTTCTTCTAAGATCTAAATATCTATATTTCATTCGTAGTTCATCACCACCATCAGATTCATTTTCAATAGTAAATGGTGGAACTTCAGATTTATTTAATATTTCAATATTTTCAACTGAAATTTCAATTTCACCTGTTGGTATTTTGTTATTAGGAGCCTGTCTTTCAATTACTTTTCCCCTTACAGAAATCACAAACTCTCTACCTAATGATTTAGCAATAGAAATAACTTCAGGAGATGTTTTTTCTGAGTCTATAAAAACTTGTGTGATTCCATATCTGTCTCTTAAATCGATCCAAATTAAAAAACCTTTATTCCTAATTCTTTGTACCCATCCACAGATTATTATATTTGAATTAATATCACTTTTTCTTAATTCACCACAATTATGAGTACGATACATATTTGCAAATATCTAACAAAATTTAATTTAGAACTAAATTTCAATAATCAATTAGCTCAACTTAAAGCTACGAATTTTTAAAGCTAATCTTTTACTAAGATAAAATGTTACTGGGACAATAATAAGAGTCAGGAATGTTGCGAAGGTTAATCCAAAAATAACAGTCCAAGCTAAGGGTCCCCAAAAAATTACATTATCACCACCAATATAAACATTTGGATCACCATTTATAAATAAATTCATTAAGTCAATATTGAGACCAATTGCTAATGGAATTAACCCAAGTATTGTTGTTATAGCTGTTAAAATTACGGGTCTCAATCTAGCTTTACCGCCATTAACTATAGATTCATAAATTTCATTTTTAGGCAGCATATTATCTTTTTCAAGATTTAGCTTTTCTTTTTTTCTATCTAAAAGTAATTGTGTATAATCTATTAAAACAACGCTATTATTTACAACAATGCCTGCTAAAGAAATTATACCCAGCATGGTCATAATTATAACAAATGTCATGTCAAAAATTATTAGCCCAAGAAAGACACCAATAAAACTCAAGAAAATAGACAAAATTATAATTAGTGGTTTAACAATAGAATTAAATTGAAAAACGAGAAGTAATAGAATTAGCATTAATGCCATTATTAGAGCGGTATTTAAAAAATCTTGATTTTTATCCTGCTCTTCAATTTCACCGGTAAACTTATATTTTATATTTTCTGATATATCAAAACCATCCAATTGAAATTTGATTTGGTCAACAATTTCTTTTGCATTATAGCCTGCAAAAATCGATGAATATAAAGTAACAACCCTAGTCAAATTTCTGTGTTTTATGGCACTGTAAGTTTCAATATTTTTAGATTTAACTAATGATGCTATTGGTACCTCAACTAATTGACCGTTGTTCATGTTTTTAAAAATAACATTTTGGTTAAACAGTAGTGATTTGTCATATCTATCATCTTCATTAAATCTTACATTTATATCATAGTCTTCTCCATCTTTTTTATAAATACCTGCTTTTTCTCCAAAAAGTGATCTTCTCAGTACAAGTCCAATTTGACTTGGATTAATACCAAGTTCTCCAGCTTTTTCTCTATCAACTTCAATCTGAATGGACGGCTTATTTTTATTTACATCAATTTTTAATTCTTCAATTCCTGCAATTTTTTGATTATTAATGAAAATCCGCATTTCTTCAGCAGTTCTAATTAGTTCAAGATAATCCTTGCCAGTAATCTCTATGTTTACTGGATATCCAGCTGGTGGTCCATTTTCATCTTTTTCAACTGAAACAGCTAAACCTGGATATTTACCGCTTAATTTTTTTTGAACATCACTTCTCAAATCTTCACTTGAGAATCCTTTCCTGTATTTGAATTCTCTCATTGTAACAGTTATTTTAGCTTTTTGAGGCATATCAGCTTGTGAACCAAAATCATTTTGTTGATTACCAGCACCCTCTCCAACCTGAGCAAGCATAGATTCAACCATAAAATTGTTATTTTCTTCAAAATATTTTTTATTATTTATGACTTCTATTATTTCAGATTCAAGTTTTTTTGTAATTGAATTTGTTTTCTTGATGTCAGTTCCTTGCGGATATTCAGCATATACTATTATTTGATTTGGTTGGTTATCTGGAAAAAATTCGATTTTTGGTCCAGCAATTCCAACAAGAATCATAGTTAAAAAAAGTAAAAGAATTGTACCAAAAAGAAAAGCAAATGCTCTCCATCCCCTTAAGGCAAATCTTAGAAACTTTTCGTATTTAGCTTCAAGCCATCCTAAAAAAATTGTTCTAAACCTTAGAGCAATCGATTTTAAATAGTATGAGTAAAGCCAAAAGAAGATATTTATTACAATAAATAATGTGCCAAAACCTCGTGAGGTTCCTCCAATTACAAATAAAAGCAATCCTATACCAGAAAGAAAATAGCTTAACTTAATTAAATCATTCTTTGAAAGATTTTTTTCATCAATACTCATAAATTTTGAAACCAGCATTGAATTGAAAAAAATAGCAACAAACAAAGATGAACCTAAAACAATTGAAAGAGTGATCGGTAAGTAAATCATAAATTGACCAATAGTACCAGGCCATAAACCAAGCGGAACAAAAGCTAACACGGTTGTAGCAGTTGAAACAATTATTGGATAAGCAATTTCACTAATACCTAACTTTGCAGCTTCAACTTTGGACATTCCTTCTTTTTCCATTAATCTGTATACATTTTCAACAACAACAATTCCGTTGTCAACCAACATACCTAACCCCATTACAAGAGCAAAAAGTATCATTGTGTTAAGACTATAGCCCAACGCAGATATAATCATTAATGACATAAACATTGACATTGGAATAGCAAAGCCAACAAATAACGCATTTCTAAATCCAAGAAAGAACATTAGAACGGTTGTTACCAGAAAAATTCCAAAAAGGATGTTGTTAACTAAGTCATCAACTTGGCTAATAATTCTATTAGACATATCATTAGTAATAACAACTCTTAAATCCGTTGGAAATTCATTTTTTCTTACTTCATCGACTATTATATCAATTTTATTAGCTGCATTAATGAGATTTTTTCCTGACCTTTTTTTAACTGCTAATGAGACTAAATTTTTTGAAAATTCACGTGCATAACTCTTTTTTTCACTCTCTTTAAAATTGATTTCGGCTACATCATTTAGGTAAACAGGTCCAAACTCGTTCTTTACAACAAAGTTTTTTAATTCCTCAGGATTTTCAATTTCACCAATTATTCTTAATGTTCTTCTTTGACCATCTGAAACAATATTACCTGCGGCAATTGTTCTGTTTCCAAATGCAATGGCACTCAATATATCTTCAAAACTAACTTTAGCTACTGTCATTTTTTTAATATCAACAGCTACTTCAATTTCTTCATCTTGGGCACCTAAAATATCTACCTCTTTAATTTCATCTAGTTTTTCGATTCTATCCTCAAGTACTTCTGCATATTTTTTTAGTTGTTCCGTCGGATAGTCACCTTGGATATTTACATTTAAAATTGGCATTTCCTCAGCCAAACTCATGCTTAAAATATCTGGTTCAACTTTAACATTATTAAATGTTGGCCAGTCTTCACCTGAAATTACTGAGTCAATTTCATCCCTAACTTTTTGCTTAGCAAGTTCAATATTAATTTCTTCATCAAATTCTAAAGTAATTATAGAGTAGTTTTCCAAAGAAGTAGACTTAATATCTACTAAATTGCTAACCCCTTTAACTGCTTCTTCAAGTGGGACAGTGATGAATCTTTCAATGTCTTCAGGTGTATTTCCTGGGTTTATTGTACTTATAAAAACTTCACTTGTAATTATCTCTGGAAAATCTTCTCTAGGAAGAGTGTTATAAGCATTAATCCCAAATGCTAGAAAGATAAACATCAAAAAATAAATGATGTTTGATTTGCTAATAGCCCAAACAGATGGTTTAAATTCTTTATCTACTTTACTCATTGTCATTGTAGATTTTTACATTTTGTCCATCCTTAACAATTCTTCCTCCCTCATTAATTACAGTTTGATTTAAGCTTAGGCCGCTAGTTATTTCAATCATTCCGTTTTGTGTATATCCTGTTTCTACAATCGTTTTCTTTGCTTTTTGATTTAGAATTATATAAATAAACTTATTATTGTCTGAATCTTCGGAAACAATTGATTCTGGAACTAATATTGCTTCAGAGTTTGAATAATCTAAAATATTGACTTCAACATTTAAATTTGGAATTAGGTCTAAGTTGTTTTTTGGAACAGAAACCTCAATTTTAAAGGTTCTTGAAAGCTGATTAATTGAGCTTACTGAATGTTTAATTTTTGATTTAAAGGACTTACTTAAAACTGGAATATCAACCAAAACTTCAGCACCTTTTTTAATTTTTCCAATAAAACTTTCTGGAATTACTGCCTCAACATATAATTTATTCAAATTTACAATCCTGAACGCATTACCTTGATCAGGCATCATGGGAGGAGAAACTAAATTACCTTCTTCTATAAATATTTCATCAATTGTCCCGTTGAATGGAGCATCTATAGTAGTTTTAGCTAAAGATTGCTTTAAGCTTTCTAATCTATTTCTTTGAATATCATAATTGGTTTGAGCTTCTAGATATTGAATTTCTGAACCTATTTTGTCTTCCCATAATTTTGATTGTCTTTCATAAATAGTTTTAGCTAATTTAGTTTGGCTTTCAACTAACTTCAATTCATTGTAAAGACCCCCATCATCAATTTTAGCTAATGATTGTCCTTTTGAAACTTGATCACCTTCTTCAACATAGACTTTAGTTATTCTTCCACTAAATTCAGGGTATAGTATCATATTCTGATCTGTCTTAATGATGCCCTGAAATTTTGAGTAGTGATTGATGGTTTGTTTTTTAGTATAAATTGTATTCACCAACACAAAGCTTTTAGCTGTATCAAGTACTGAAACACCTTCTGTTATTTCATTCAATTCATTGTTTATTTGACCTTTTTGAATAATAAGATTAGATCTTCTTTGTTGAAGCTCTTCTAAATTTCCCTCTTTTATTAACTCTTCAATTGTTTTTTTATTATCACCACTACATCCGGCAATTAAAATAAATAATGTGTAAAAATATTTTTTCATGATTTGTTTAACAGAATTTCAAGATTTATTTTGTTTTCAATAATTTTTAATGTTGCTTCTAAATACTCATTTTGAATAGAATAAAGCTGGTTTTGTGCTTGTCTCAAGTCAAAACTAGATGCTAAACCTTCATAAAATTTTACTTGATTTTTCCTTTCTATACTTTCAGCAAGACTTAAATTTTTCAAAGTTGTTTCGTAATTATTAATGGAATAGTCATAATCAGTTTTAGCTTTTTGAACTTCAAGATTAAGAGTATTTTCAGTTTCTTTTAAATTTAGCTTGGCTTTTTCTAATTCAATCTTTGCTTTTTGAGTTGAAGCAGTTCTTTTAAGAGAACTAAAAACAGGAATTGACATATTAATTCCTAACTGAGATGATCCATACCAATTTTGTTTTGGATTGGTGATGTTAAACGATTCATTATATCCGTTGTATGATCCAGAAAGATATGCTCTCAGAGTTGGTAATGCTTTAACTTTTTCTAGCCTCAGCAGTGTTTCATTTCCTTCTTTTGAATTTAGAGCTATTTTATAATCAATATTATCTAAAACATTAAAGTCCTCTTCTAATAAAGAAGGTTTAATATTTCTTATCGCAATAGTTTCAATATTATCTTTTAAAATTAATGAGTTATTTAATTGAATTCCAAGCAATAATTTTAAAATATTTAATGATAAGAATTCAAATTTTTCTGCATATACTAAAGAGTTTTTAATCGAACTAGTAGTAATTGTAAGCTGTTCAACATTTTCAATTTCTGTTAATCCATTATCGAATATTTTTTTTGTTTCCGATAATGTAGTTTGCAGATTTTTTAAATTTTTCTTGAGAATTTTTACTCTTTCACTGCTTACAAGAGCATTTCCGTATGCATTAATTACTTGTCTTTTAACTTCTAAATCAGTTTTAATCTTTGCTTGGTTTGTAATTTCTAAAAACAACTCTATAGATTGTAAACCGATAAGATAAGATCCATCAAATAATAATTGATTTAATATAAGTTCACCAGATATACTTTGTTTAGTCCCAAAACTTATTTCAGCAAACTCTCCTTTTTTTCCACCAAAAAATTCAGCTGGGATTAAAGAAATAGGATCTTTGATTCTATTATTAAATTCAAAAAAGGATGAAATTTGTGGCAATCCGATAGCTATTGTTTCCCACTTTTCTTTTTGTGAAATTAAAATATCTTTTTCAGCATTTATTGAGTTTTTATTATTTTCCAAGGCAAAAGTTACAGCTTCATCCATTGTGAAGGAGTATTCATTTTGTCCAAATGCTGAAACGTAAAGAAATATGATAGGTATTATAAAAGTTAAATATTTATTCATTTATTTAAAATTGAATCAAGTTTTTTTAGACCTTTTTCTGTAACAATAGATCTTAGAAAATATTCACGATAATTTTCTAGTGATTTATCTAGAGTATATTTTTCAGCAGGATATATTTCGGGATTCATTAAACCACTAATACTATTGAAGTAAACTCTTGAAATAAAATCTACGTCAATATTTTTTCGAAATAATCCAAATTCTATACCATTTGTCAAAACTTCTCCAAAAGATTTTATCATAAAATCTAGATGTTTATTTTTGACCTTAGCATATATTTCAGGATAAAACTTTTCAAGTTGAAAAACAGAATGATTTTTTTGATCATGCAAGTGTTCCATAACTAGATCTTTTACTTCAAAAAACTCATTAATTGGGTCGACAGAATTTTCTCTAATATTTGAAATTCCAGTAACTAATTGTTTATGTAAATTATTTGCTGTAGCATCAACTAGTTCAGTTTTATTTTCAAATAAATTATAAATTGTTTTTTTTGATATGGCAAGTTCATTAGCTATATCATCCATAGTCACAGTTTTGAAGCCAAATGCAACAAAAAGATACTGAGCCTTCTGAATTATTTTTTCTTTCAAGTCTTAAAATTGGTGTGCAAATATACTTTAGGAAACTTTAAAAACCAAATTAGTTTCCAAAGTTTCTTTTTTAAATTACAGTAAATTAACAATCAGATAATGTATTTTAGTGTTTGGTATGTTTACAGATTTTCAAAATAAAATAAATAATTCGATTCAAATTTTTTTAGATGAATTAAACGATTCTAAAATTTATGATCCAATTAAATATTTTTTAAAACTTCCGTCTAAAAGAATTCGTCCAATATCAACTTTAATTTCAAGTAATTTATTTAATAATGACATTGAATTTGCATTGCCTGCATCTTTGGCGAATGAAGTTTTTCACAACTTCACGTTGATTCATGATGATATAATGGATTCATCCAAAATTAGAAGAGGCAAAGAAACTGTACATATTAAATGGAATTTGAATCAAGCCATACTTTCAGGAGATTCAATGCTTATTCTTTCGTACAAATTATTTGAAAGTTATTCAGACGACATTCAAAAAAAACTATTGCAATTATTTAATGATACTGCATTATTAATTTGTGAAGGTCAACAAATGGATATGGACTTTGAAAACCAAACAGATGTCAATTATGAGAGTTATATAAAAATGATTAAATATAAAACTGCCGTATTACTTGGTTCATCAATGCAGATGGGAGCAATAATAAACAATGTAAACGAAATTGATTCAAAGCTTTTATATGAATGTGGTATTAATTTGGGATTAGCTTTTCAAATTCAAGATGATTATTTAGATCTATTTGGAGACCAAGAAGTCATTGGTAAAAAAGTGGGAGGTGATGTAATTGAAAATAAGAAAACGATTCTTTATCACATGTGTTTTGCAAAATCTAGTAATGATCAAAAATCGCTATTAAACGAGATTTATAAATCTGATGATTCAAATAAAGTTGAAAAAGCCAAAAAGCTGTTTGTTGAAACTAAAGCTGATCAAGTAGCATTAAATTTGGTAAAAAAATATTCGGATCTTGCCATTAAATCGATTAATGATTTAGATGTTAATCAATCAAAAAAGCAAGAATTAATTGATCTTTCACAGTTTTTACTCACTAGAAAATTTTAATCTTTTATAGTAAAATATTTTTATTAGTTTTGCACTGGTGAACTTTTAAAAACAAATATTTTGGAATCTATATTAGAATTTTTTAGGTCTGAGTCTAGTCCTGTATTACAAGCTTTATATGCCGGATTATTTACCTGGATACTTACATCTTTTGGTGCTGCTTTAGTTTTTCTTTTCAAATTTTCAAACAGAAAATTTCTAGATGCTGCTCTTGGATTCACTGGCGGTGTTATGATAGCTGCAAGCTTTTGGTCTTTAATTGCCCCAGCTATACATTCTGTGGAGGTTCAAAATGAATTAGGTCAATCTAGTTTACCATCATTTTTACCTCCTGCCATTGGTTTTTTTCTTGGTGCAATTTTTATGTTTATTATAGACAAATCAATTCCTCACCTACATATTTTTGGTAAAATGAAAGAAGCTGAGGGACCTAAAACTGATCTTAAGAAAACTTCACTCTTAGTTTTAGCTATCGCAATACATAATATTCCTGAAGGTCTAGCTGTTGGGGTAGCCTTTGGAGCTTTAGTCATACCTGAATTTGCAAATGTATATTCACTTGGAGCTGCAGTTGCACTTGGAATTGGAATTGGAATTCAAAATTTTCCTGAAGGATTTGCTGTATCAATGCCACTTAGAAGAGCTGGGTTCAGCAGAAGAAAATCATGGTATTGGGGACAATTGTCAGCAATTGTTGAGCCTATTTTTGCTGTAATTGGAGCTGCTCTTGTTATTTTAGTTTGGCCTATTTTACCTTACGCTCTTTCATTTGCTGCGGGGGCAATGATTTTTATCGTTGTAGAAGAAGTTATACCAGAAAGTCAAAGGGGAGGAAATACTGATTTAGCAACAATGGGTCTTATTGCTGGGTTTATTGTAATGATGAGTTTAGATGTAGCCTTAGGTTAATTTATAATAAAAGTTATTTATTCATTTGATTTATGGTTCTAATTTTATTATTAGCAGACATAGCTCTTGGGTTTATCTCTCTTGCCTTTTTATAATAAGTTAGTGCTGACTCATAATCTTTTTCATTAAAATACCATTCTCCCATTGAATCATAAGAATTATAGCCATAAGGATAAACATCAATATATTTTTCAAAATATTCTTTTGATTTTTCTTTTTCTCCAATCCAATAGTGCAGATATCCGAGACTGTTATATATAGGCGCCTCCATAAAAGAGTGATCTCCACTAACAGCAAGAGATTCATTTTCTCCTTCTTTCTCAACAATTTCTTTCAATAAAATATTTAATTCATCAATTACTTCTTCATTAGTAGGTTTTGTAAAGGCAAAATAATAATGAATAAGCTTACCTTTAGGTTCAATTTCTCTCATTTTTTTCCAAAGCTCATGGCTTCCTTTATTCCCAAGTGGCCAAAAAGGTTCTATTGGATTGTCTAATAGTTTGACAAAAAGTTTTGAAGTTTCGTTATTATCTTCAACATTTTCTTTTGCTTTTTCAATATGCATTTTCTGTTTGTCAGAGCCATTGACAGCAAAACCTGCTAAAACAACATGGGGACCAAAAAGACTAGGATCATATTCAAGTGCTTTCTCAAAAAACACCATAGATTTATCATATTCAAAATTATATAGATACTCCATGCCTGCATTGGTCATTTCATTAGCAAAGTCATTATCACTTTCCCATTGTATGTAGTCACCAGTTGAAGAGTCAAAATCCCAATTGGCATTTTGTCTGTTTTGATTTGTTTCACAACCAATGAAGATTATACTTAATACAAGTATTAGTTTTTTCATAACAATTGATTTTCAATAAAATTAGTAAAAAAAAATCAGTCTCTGTTGGCTTTGGCTATTTCTTCAAAATCAATATCTGAATAACGGAATGTTTGACCATTAAAAAGATTATCCCCATAACCTTCATTCCAATCTTTATGTAGGTTTAAGTCGTAGTTAGATGGAGGAAGAACATTAAAAATTACATCATATTTATCAGATATTTTTCCAGGCAGTGAGATATTTCTAGCGTAGTGAAAATTATCAATCAGATTAATGTGAGGCAATAAATCTATAAATGTTCTTAAACCAGAGGAAGTATTTACTATAATAGAATTAATTTTCATGTAGGGAATAAATCCACCTGCAGGAGTGCCGGGGGGTGTATTTTTAGTATCCCAATTAACTCTCGCTTCAATATGGATATTGGTTTCATTTACGTTTAGATTATTTGATCTTGGGAATACTTCATCCTTTATCGCACCCTCAAAAATTAAAACTATTCCAGGTTCAATTCTTTCCTCTCCAATTATCAACTCTTGGCTACATACATTAACAGTAAGAAAAAAAAGAAAAATATATAATGTATATTTTTTCATAATTAAGATTTATTGTAGGAATCTTGTAAAATTTTTATATCCGAAATTATTTTATTCATTTCTTCCATTTTTGTTCCGTCATAAAATCCCCTAATTCTTTTTTCTTTGTCAACTAAAACAAAATTTTCTGTGTGTATCATGTCATGAGAACCCATTTGTGGATTATCCTTAACAACTAAAAAAGATTTTCTAGCCAGATTATAAATTTGTTTTTTATCACCTGTCATTAAGTTCCATTTTCTATCATTAACTCCTTTTTCTAAAGCATATTTTTTCAAAACTTCTACTGAATCAATTTCAGGTGTTACAGAAAATGAGGCAAACATGACATCTTGCTCGCTTAATTCATTTTGTAAAAAAACCATATTTCCAGTCATAATTGGGCATATAGTTGGACAAGTGGTAAAGAAAAAGTCTGCAACATATATTTTTTTATCATAATTATTTTGAGTTATTTCTTCTCCATTTTGATTAACTAAATTAAAATCAGAAATTCTATGATATTTTTTTACATATTTTAGTTCATCGTCTACCAAATCAGGACTTACCATTGATGGACTGTAAATTGGTAATTTTTTTTCAGGTGTTAGAGCTATGTTAAAAATTGAAACCCCAGAAATAGTAAAAATTACTATAAACAAAATTAGATACTTATATCTATTCCAAAATTCTTTATTATTCATTAATGTAAAATTAATTTAAAATAAAAACTATTCAATTATCACACCATTTTTTTGAAAGGTTAAAAAAGGTTATTTTTGAAAACCAAAATTTATTTATGGAAGTTTTTTTAATCAAAGCATTTCAATTAATTCTTAGCCTATCAATTTTAGTAGTGTTGCATGAGCTGGGACATTTTATCCCTGCTAAGCTTTTTGGAACTAGAGTTGAAAAATTTTATTTATTTTTTGATTGGCCTTTTTCACTTTTTAAAAAGAAAATAGGTGATACTGAGTATGGAGTGGGCTTACTTCCGCTAGGAGGTTATGTTAAGATTGCTGGAATGGTTGATGAGAGTTTTGATACTGAACAACTTAAAAATGAACCTCAAGATTGGGAATTCAGATCAAAGCCAACATGGCAGAGATTAATCATAATGTTAGGAGGTGTTATTGTAAATTTTATTCTAGGATTTCTGATTTATATGATGATTACTTTTGTTTGGGGAAAAACCATAGTCACTTACGATGACTTAAATTCTGGATTCAAAGTTTCAGAAACAATGAAAGAAATTGGTTTTCAAGATGGAGATAAAATTTTGAAAATTGATGGTTCTGAAGTCGAGAACCAATTAGAAATTCCTATGATGATGGTTTCTCGAGATGTTTCAAATGTTGAGGTTCTTCATGATGATGGATCAAGAGATCTTATCGATATTCCCGAAGATATTGGACTTAAAATTATCGCATCAAGTGAATCTCCTTTTACTCCACTTCCTAACTTTCAAGTTGATTCAATTGTAAGCTTATCCCCATCTTCCTCTAGTAACATAATGTTAGGTGATATAATTAATAAAGCTAATGGGTCTAAAATTTACACATTTGAAGATCTTGAAGAAGCAAAAAAAATTAATGTTGATTATGTTGAATTAGAGTTAATTAGAGATGGAAATATTTTAACAACAGTTATCCCATTTTCAAGCGAAGACAAAAAAATTGGTATATATCCAAGGTATAGCTTAGAGGGAACCACTCTTAATTACGGTTTTTTTGAAAGTATTTCAAAAGGTGCTGAGACTGCTTATTACACCCTTACTGATTATGTAAATCAAATGAAATATTTAGCAAGTGCTGAAGGGGCCTCTCAACTTGGTGGTTTTGGTACAATTGGTAATATTTTTCCAGCTAAATGGGATTGGAAAAGATTTTGGGAAATGACAGCCTTTCTTTCAATAATTTTAGGATTCATGAATGTTCTTCCAATACCAGCACTTGATGGAGGTCACACAATGTTTTTACTTTATGAAATGATAACTGGTAGAAAACCAAATGATAAATTTATGGAATATGCAACGATGATAGGTGTATTTTTATTACTTGGTTTAGTATTGTATGCTAATGGTATGGACATTTTTAGAGCATTTTCCTAAAAAATAATTTATACCTTATAATTAATTCAAAATATAATTATATTTGCCGTCACTTAAATTCCTCCTTAGCTCAGTTGGTTAGAGCATCTGACTGTTAATCAGAGGGTCCTTGGTTCGAGCCCAAGAGGAGGAGCAAGCGAAACCGCTACACTACACAGATAAAAGCCTTCGAGAAATCGGAGGTTTCTTTTTTCCCAATGTTTTGAAATCACAAATTACCAAATAAACATCGGGAAACAAAATACCGTTTCTTTTTGACAGTAAATTGCCAGTAAAAAAAGCTAAAAAATCTTAAAAAAACCATTGGCTTTTAGAATGCCCACTTAATAATAATTGACTTTATTTTTTAAACCATATAATATAAAATTGGGTATAATGATAAAGCTTTATATGTCTGGATTTTTTAATTTAGATTTAACTTTAATCTTAAAATAAGAAAACATTGGTTTTGTAAAATTGAATGTGAAAATTGGCCTTAAACATTTTCAATTTCAAAAAACCTTGACGTCAATTATTGGATTGCCAAGTTCTTTTGCCCTTTTTACTTTTATACATGCGTTATTTTTGCCCGTTATATTTATAAATAGGGGGGTTGTTGAACTTTCATTTAACCTGTTTACAAATCCATCTCTATATCACCTTTTTAAGGTAATTACTTTTGTCGGAGACGGACTATTTGCTATACCTA
>NTKN01000026.1 GCA_002457715.1 Cryomorphaceae bacterium MED-G14 | reverse complement strand
ACCATTTGGGTCACCGGTTGAAATTCCTATTAATGGCTTTGTTTTTGACATGTCTAATTTAATATTATGTATTTTTGAGCAACTAAAGATATAGAAATAAATGTTTACTGGAATTATAGAAAAAATTGCGTTGATAAAAGAGATTAAAAAAGATGGAGATAATCTAATTTTTACATTTGAATCAGACTTAGCCTCTGAGTTAAAAATCGATCAAAGTATTTCACATAACGGAATTTGTCTAACTGTTGTTGATATTGTGGACAGTACTTATTCAGTAGTAGCTATAAAAGAGACTATCCTAAAAAGCTCCATTAAAAACTGGAAAGTTGGTGATAAAGTTAACCTAGAAAGAGCCATGAAAATTGGTAACAGACTGGATGGACATCTTGTTCAAGGACATGTTGATCAAATAGCAATTTGCGAAGATATAAAGGAAGAAAAAGGAAGTTGGTATTTTTCATTTAAATATAAAAAGTCTGAAAATATTACTATAGAAAAAGGATCTATCTCTGTTAATGGCATTAGCTTAACAGTGGTCAATTCTAAACCGAATAAATTTTCAGTAGCTATAATACCTTACACATACAATCATACAAATTTTAAAAACTTAAAAGTTGGAGATACTGTTAATTTGGAGTTTGATATGGTGGGAAAGTATATTTCAAAATTAGTCAATCATTAATCATTGCATGCAAAGAAAGATTTTCGCTCTTGGTGCTGCTACCTTAGCAACCACTATTTATGGCATAAACCATACTGTTGCCAAATCAGTAATGCCCATTTATATTGGTTCCTTGGGATTTGTATTATTAAGAGTGCTGGGTGCAACCATTTTATTTTGGGTGATTAGTCTATTCTTCAAGTCTCAAAAAATAGAAAAAAAGGATAGATTAACAATTCTCAAATGTGGTCTTTTTGGAATGGGCATAAACATTACTGCTTTCATTTCAGGATTAGACTATTCAACACCAATAAATAGCTCAATATTAATAATTATTACACCTATTTTTGTTGTTATTTTATCATACTTCATATTTAAGAATAAAATTAATTCATCTAAAATTATTGGAATTTTTCTTGGTTTTATAGGAGCAATGATATTAATTATCAATGCAGATATGACCAGTTCAATAGGCAGAAATATTCCCCTTGGAAATTTTTTATTTATAATAAATAGTATAAGCTATGCGTATTACTTAATAATTGTAAAACCTATGGCAGAAAAATATGATTTAATAACTCTTTTTAAATGGCTTTTTTTAATTGGATTAATATTTAATTTTCCATTAGGAATTAAGCAATTTATGCTCATTGAATGGACTAATTTACCATTATATGATGCTATCCTACCAATGTTGTATGTAGTAATATGTACAACATTTATGACTTATTTCTTAAACGGATATGCCTTGACTAGATTAAAGTCAAGTGAAGTTGCTGTTTTTGTATATTTACAACCAGTGATTGGTGTGGCATATGCTATATACTCTCAGTCTGACGTTTTAAGTTCCACTGTAATAGTTGCATCAACTTTAATTTTTACTGGCTTATATTTAACTACGAAAAGAAGATAAAACTATGGAAATATTAAATCATTTTGTAGGGTTTTGTGGAGAATCACATCCAAACTTATTTATTATAATATTATTAATTGTCTTTATGAAAATTGTTTTAATTAAACTTAGAGCTATAAAAATTAAATAGAAATTTCTTCAATGGAATAAGTTTTAGCCTTACCTAAAATCAATACTCTATCATCTAAATTTTTACATATTAGCTGACCTCCCTCCTTTGAAAGTTGTTTAGCAATCATTTCATTTTTTTTAAGAATGGAACTCCAATATGGTATTAAAGTACAATGAGATGACCCTGTTACCGGATCTTCAAAATAAGTAGACTGAGGTGTAAAAAATCTTGAAATAAAATCACAATCTATTCCCTTAGAAGTCAAAATAACTCCACCTGGGTCAATATTTATTTTATCGAAAATTTCTCTATCAATTTTTATATTTATTACATCCTCAATATTATTATAAACTAATAAATAGTCTCTTGATTTTAAGACTTTATCAGGTTTAATATTTAATGAATTATAAATTTCTTTAGGCAATATGCATTCAACAGGTTCTCGCTTTGGGAAATCCAATTGATATAATTCATTTACAATTTTAACAGATAATTCTCCGCTTTTTGAATCAAAAAATAATTTATTAGAATTCAAATTTAAGTGATAGCTCAAACAATGAGCTGTAGCTAAAGTCGCATGTCCACATAAGTCCATTTCAATATCTGGTGTAAACCATCTCAAATGAAATTTTGATTTTTTTTTTATAAAAAAAGCTGTTTCAGAAACATTATTTATTTTGGCAATTTTAAGTAGTTTATCATCAGACAACCAACTTTCTAGAGGAATTACGCAAGCTGGATTACCTAATAAATTCTGAGAGTTAAATGCATTTATTCTGTAATTTTTAAGAATCATAACATTTATAAAATTAAACTATTGATTAAAACTGCTTTAATTATAAAAATAAATTTTTAAAAACTTAAAAACATAGTTGAGAAGTTTTTTCTAAATTGAATTTGGATATTAATAAAAGTGTTTCTTTATGTCTTTTGATAAATATATTTTATTGTGGATTATCATTGGTTTATTGACTTTTTCTTATCTGATTGTAAGTAAAGTAAGAGCTCCATATGGAAGACATTCATCAGATGGATGGGGTTTCATGATTAATAATTCTTGGGGATGGTTTTGGATGGAACTTCCTGCATTACTATTGATGCCTTTGATTAGCATTTTTGGAAAAAATGAATTGAATTCCTTGTCAATACTACTTATCAGTTTATGGTTTATACACTATTTCAATAGAGTCATTATTTTTCCGTTGAGAATTAAAACTAAGAATAAGAAGATGCCAATATCCATTGCTATTAGTGCATTTGTATTCAATTGTATAAATGGCTTATTTAATGGAATATATGTCGGATATTTTCTAGAGTCCGATATAAATATTAATACAATTTTTATAATTGGAGTATTCTTATTTATAGCTGGAATGTTAATTAATATTCAATCTGATAATAAACTTATTTCACTAAGAAAAGATAGTAATGGATACAAAATTCCTAATGGAGGCATGTTTAGGTTAATTTCATGTCCAAATCATTTTGGAGAAATAATCGAATGGATAGGTTATTTCTTCATTGCTTTTAACTTTGCTGCACTAAGTTTTGCGCTTTGGACTTTTTTTAATTTAGTTCCAAGAGCATTAAATCATCATGAATGGTATAACGAATACTTTGACAATTATCCAAAGAAAAGAAAAGCTGTTTTGCCATATTTATTATAAGTATTAATTTTAAAAGAAAAATATGAATTCATCTAAAGCAAATCTTTTAAATTCAATTATACTTATAGCTGTAGGAAGCTGGGGTTATTTTGATGGTGATGGCAAGTCAATAACTGCATTAATTCCTGTAATCTTTGGTGTTATTTTACTTTTATGTACCAATGGTGTAAAAAATCAGAATAAAATAATTGCTCATATCGCGGTCTTAGTAACTTTTATTTGTCTGATTGGTCTATTTATGCCACTAAATGGTGCAATAGAAAGAGGTAATGATATTGCAGTAGGTAGAGTATCAGCAATGATTATTAGCTCAGTAATAGCATTAATTTTTTTCATTAAAAGCTTTATAAAAGCTAGAAGAAAAAGTTAATTTTTTTGTGGAAACCTACCATAGTTTCCCATACCGTCATAATCTACTTCATTTGATTTATCAATGTCGCTGTATTTATCCTTTTCTTCTGAATTAATTAAAAAAATACTAGCTATAACCAAGCATGTAACTAAAAATCCTACGAAAAATAAATAGATCTCCATGTCTTACTTGTAATTTTGTTTTATAAATGAACCAAAAGCTAAAATTGAGGGAACCCACAACCCAACATACATTCCTTCATCTTTAAATCCTGAGAACCATAGGGTTACAGATAATAAAAATGAAATAAAAGCTGCTGATAATAATAATACTGTAGATTTTTTAAAATTTTTAAACATATTTTAAAACTTAATTTTCATAAATAAAACGCTAGTTAATTGTTGTTATTTTACAATATTATATAAAAAAAAAACTAAACAAAATGAATTTGGAATGTTTTTTGAACGATTTTAGTTGAAATTAGCTAAATGAATGCTAAAATTGAAAAACTTTTTTTGAAGGTATTTTCCGAGAAAAACCTTAAAAAGTTCGAAAAATTTATTTTATTTTTTGCAACTGCAGGTTTCATAATTCACCTCACATTAATACTTTTAAACAACAATGGTATTTTAAATATTTCATTTGGTTCAGATACATTATTACAAAATCCTATTTCAGCTATATATACACCATTTTCATTCATTTTAGTATATGAAGCATTTTTACTGATTTATTATCTACCTAGGTCATTTACAACATCTGTTGGCAAACAATATGAAATAATGTCATTAATCTTGATAAGAAAGATTTTTAAAGACATACCAGAAGTTAATTTAGATGGAAATTGGCTTATTAATCATAATAATGTTCAACTTATATATGACTTATCTGGAATATTACTTGTATTTTTTTTAATACTTATTTTTAGAAAATTAAAAGAAAGGTTGCCTCAACTTTCAGTTAATAAAAATCTTGAAAGATTCATTAATTATAAGCGCATCATAAGTCTAATCTTAGTTCCAGTATTAACAACCTTGTGTTTAATAAGTTTTTTTGATTGGTATAATGGAGTTTTTTCTAATCAACCATTTGATGACAATCTGAACTATTTGTTTTTTATAGATTTCTTTACAATATTGATATTGGTAGATGTATTTATTCTTTTAATTTCATTTCAATATACAGAGAGATATTCACAATTAATTAGAAATACAGGATTTATTATTTCAACAATTTTATTAAGGCTATCGTTTAGTGCAACAGGGCTAACTAGTATTATTTTGCTGGTAAGTGGAATTGCATTTGGAGTTATAATTTTAGCAATATATAATCAGATGGAAAAAGTGCCTAAAACAAATTAATTACAGGGTCCTTTTTTATAATCACTAATTCCATTACAAGAAGCATATCCTGAATTTGTGTATGTAAATCCATTGCATCCACAAACAGGGTCATATATTTCTATAGCAATACAATCATTTACAATTTTTGATATATCTATACATTTAGAAAAATATTTTTCAATAAATGAGTTAAATTCAGATGAGCCAAAGGTCATTTTTCTAATTTCATTAATAGTCTCAATTACTAATTCTTCAGGGTTTTCGGTAATATTTAATTTAAAAGAACTTTTATCCATACTAATTAATTCTGACCTATCACTGTCCAAATCTATAGCTGTATAAAAATAGTATCTCAAAACATAACCTAATGTTAGATCAGTATTCCCATATTTTTGATCAAACTGATTTGCTTCAGAAATAGTAGTTCTTAATATTCTGTAAGGTTGACTAAATGAATTATTAATCCTTAGCGCAGGAAGCTCAATTGATTCATTTAAATCATTTACTTCATTTTTGGATTCACACGAAAAAAAGGTAATATATATTAAGATTAAGAGGATATTTTTCATAAGGGATATTAGTTTAACTCAACATAGAATAAGTTTTATATTTTGGTGACAAGGGAGAAATAATCTCAAAAACTTTTGTGTCAATTGAGGATTTAAACTCAAAATTATTTTGTTTTTTTACAGTGAAGAAAGTTCCTTTTTGTAAAATATTTTTTTCATATTCTAATTCACCATTAAGAATAAAATAAGAGTGTATAAAATCTTCATTGATTTCCAATAAATGTTTTCCTTTTCTAAAAAAATATTCATTGATAAAAACTCCTTCACTATCCATTTTCATTGGTGAACCATTACCTTTAATAACTTTTTTTAATTTATTATCAGAATTAAAAACCTTAAACTCCTTTGATGAATAATCATCATATGTTGCTTCTTTTTTAAGAGAATTTGACAGATCAGGATCAAACCATATTTGGAAAATCTCTGATTCTTTATCAATTTCTTCAGCATGAGATATTCCATTGCCAGATCTAATAATTTGAACATCCCCTTCACTTAGTGGTATCCATCTATTTTGTTTAGTATCAAAGTGATTAATGTTTCCCTTTAATACAAAACTACAAATTTCAAATCCCTGATGGGGATGTAAACCGATTGTACTTTTATTTTTCGGAGTCCATGCGTGAGCCCAATAAAATATATTTGAATATGGTTTAAGAATACCATTATCTTGAGGAAATCCAATAGGTTTTTTCTCTAAAATTTCTCCAGAATTAAAATTACCATCAACTTGATCTTCCTTTTTAAAAATATTAATTGCCATTATTTATATTAGAGATGAAGGTTGATAATGAATTTCTAAAATTTTCATTCAGTTCTTTATTAATGATTCCCTTATCTAACTCAAAATTATTATTAAACTCAGGTAATGAAAAAGTAGGAATTGTAAATGGATTTCCTCTTGAAATTCTCGAGTGAGCTATTTCTAAGACTAATTTAGCGCCATTTTTTCCAGTAGATGTTGATAATAGAAACATAGGTTTATTATACCAGACAACTTTTTCAACTCTAGAAATCCAATCAAAAATATTTTTAAATGCTGCTGTGTATACTCCGTTATGCTCAGCAAAGGAAATCACAATGCCATCTGAATTTTTTAATATTTCTTTAAACTTGTATGCAAGTTTTGGAATCCCATGCTCTTTTTCCTTATCTATACTGTATATTGGCATTTCAAAGTCAATTAAGTTTACATTAATAGTGATTGAGTTAGGGACCTGAGATGCAGCATAATTTGCTAATTCTTTATTTATTGACTTAATTGAAGAACTAGCTCCAATTGCAACAATTTTTTTCATTTATCTTTTATTATGTGAACCATCACAATATCCATTCGGATTTGATGTATTTCCACACCCACACATTGGTCTATCTTTTATAATCATTTTTAATTTTTTACAAGTGTAACTTCCAGCTTTATATCATCCAAAATTAGTTTATCTCCAAGATTTTCAAAAAATGAACCAGATCTAAATCTGACGTCATATTTGGATCTATCAAATGTTAACTCAGCTTTGAAGGACTGATTGTCTTCTGGTTTTAATGTAAATGTTATTGCATGAGTAATATCCTTAATTGTCAAATCGCCAACCAATTCATAACTTTTTTCATTAAGGGTGATTCTTGAAAATTCAGCTGGGATAACCTCAGTTATTTTTAAGTAGGCATTATTATGTTTATCAACTGAAAAAAAATCATCCGATCTTAAATGTCCTTCTAATCGTTCTTTTCCTCTGCCAGATAAATCTTGTACATCAAGAGTTGTCATATCAACAATAAATTCACCACCAACTAGTTTTTCATCTTCGTATTCAAGATTGGCTTTGGAAAACTTTAATGCTCCATAATGCTCCTTAGTAGTTAATTCTTTGCCCGTCCACTTAATATTACTTTTATCCACATTCATTTGAACTTGGGAATTAAGAAGGAAAGAAATTAACAATGTAAAAGTTAGTATTATTTTGTTCATGATGTCATATTTTTAATATTATACCTCCAAAAATCTTACCAAAAGGTAAAAATGTGACTTCTTACACTTAGTTTTTGAAATTATTTATGATTAGATTAAAAAAATCTTATTCCTTATTAAAATAGGATTCAAGTTCCTTCAAAGTTTTTTTACTTGTTTTTATGTCTTTAACTATTTTTCCTTTTTCCAATAAAACAATTCTTTCAGAAACTTCAGTCACATCCTGTAAATCATGGCTAGATATTAGAACAGTAACTTCTTTTTCAGCGGATAGCTTTTTAATTATTTTTTTGAGCCTTATTTGAGTTGTTGGGTCCAAATTAGCAAATGGCTCATCCAGAATGACAACAGAGGGAGACCCAATAAGTGCAGCAATTATACCTACTTTTTTTTGATTTCCTTTAGAAAGATCTCTTATATACTTTTTCCCACCTAAAATTTCTCCATTAAAAAGATCCTCAAATTGATTAAGAAAATTATCTAATTCCGTTTTGCGAACACCTCTTAACTCTGCAATGAAATAAAAATACTCCTCAGGCATGAGATACCCTATCAAAAATGATTCGTCAAGATAAGCCGATGAGAACTTTTTCCAGTCCTCACTTTTTCTAACTTCAATTTCATTATTTACAACCTCTCCTTTTGTGGGTTTAATTAAGTCTAATAGACAACTAAACAATGTTGTTTTACCAGCTCCATTATTCCCAACCAAACCAAATGCTTGACCTTTAGGAATTTCTAATAAGTCAATATCTAATACGATATTTTTTGAATAAGATTTTTTTAATTTTTTGAATGTAATCATAATTAGTTTGTTTGTTTGTAGGCTGAAATTGCAGAGTATTTTTGTGATTTATATGTTTTAAGAATTATTTTGAAAATCATATTCCTAAGAAAAATTCCAAATATTCCAATAATTCCAACAGCATATGCACCAATAAATTTATCATAGCTATCTGAAACAAAATAAAAAACTACCCAGGGTAATATTAGCTGAGGTATGACCAATAATAATGTTTTAGAATTAAATGATTTTTTATCACCGAAGGCGTTTTTATTTGAATCTAAATCGATAGCAGTTCTATTAAAAGCCCCAGACCAGAGTGTAGTATATGAATTAACTCCAAGATTGTATAATCCTGCGCATACTATAACAACAACATAATAAAATCCAAAATAAGAATAAATGATTAAAGATAATAATGTGGTAAAAATAGTACCAACAAAACCTAGATACCACTTTGATTTAATGTAATCTAAATATGTAATATTTTGACACATCATTAAAGGATAATGTTTGCTATCCCAGCTTGGTACCATACCGCAAAAAGTAAACATGAAGCCTGCTGTTGAAAAAAATAAGCCAAAGAACTCCATAGTTTCACCATATAAATCATCAAAAGCCATGAATATGAAGCCATAAAAAACAAACAATATTCCCATAATTGTTGTTGATCTTGCTCTTTTTGCTCTTGTAATTAACCTCAAATCATTCTTTAAAAAAATTGCAGCACTTCCAAAGCTGTCAAGCCATTGATAATTAGTCATTTTGGCTTCTTTAACCTTCATATTCAAACCAGTATCAATAGATAAGTTTTTTCTATAAAAATTAAAAACATAATAATAAATATATATAAGTAAAGCTAATGGTGTAATGACCAGTGTTGGAGTATCATACAGTGAATAGAAAACAGATTCTGTATACAAAGATATATCCAATAAATTGTTGTATTCAAGAATTTTAATTAAAGTGAGAACTACACCAAATATAATTACTAGTTTATCCTTTTTGTTTAGTAAAATATTTAAAAAGTTGGTGAAATAAACTATCAAAATAATTGACAAATTCCACATTAGAAGATTTGAACTATTAAAATACCCAGTATCTGGATCTAAATTCAACATAATTGAAAATGGGATTAAATAGAAAAAAGCTATCAAATTAAAAATCGAAAAAATTGTTTGATGCATAGCATAACGAATAATTTTGGATTTTTTTAATGGTGTTAAAAGAAGTGATCGAATATTTAAAATTGGAATCTTTTGAAATAAATATCTTGCAATCATCATATACCCAATAATATAAATCATCTCTTTATTTAACCAAGAAAATGGATCGCTTATTTTTTCTCCTTCAGGATTTAAAAGACTTGCGCCAGTACCGTGAATTACACCTAATGAAAGACTCATGAGAATAGACCAAAAAATCCAAAAGAACATCATTATTTTAGAAAAAAGATTTCCTGCTAAAGAAGCTGATCTAAAAAAAGATTTCCACTGTAAGGATATTAACTGAAACATTTTATAAAGTTAGTTTTAATCTTCATCAAATTCAAAGAGATATTTATGATCTACTAAATTCAATATAAATGCGCTGTTAAAGTTTGACAATTCATCAATTAATGCTTTCATGATAATTTTATTACATCCCTCGTTCTTTTTAAAATTCAATAAGCTTTCAATTATTTTTTCACTTTTCATATTTCTACTTTGAATAAAAATTTTATCAATTTCATCTATGAAAAAATTAAATTGATCAAAATAACATTCTTTAATTAGTTCTAGTGTTTTTAAACTTTTACCTCTCCGTCTAAAATTCTTAAAATAAAATTTTTTTAGTTCCCTGTTAATAATTTCGGTTAAGGAATCTGACATATGACAAATTTACAATACTGGTTTTATAATAATTTCTTAATTAAAATGTAAAATTCATAATAAAAAATAATCAAATTTATGAATAATATAATTTAACAATATATTAATTTGAAAAACTATAAATAATGGATAATTATTTATAGATTATTCAAAATAATTGACATGAAAAAAATAATTTATTTATTGCTTTTTGCAATACCTTTTTTAAACCTAAATGCACAGGATGATACACCTTCACCATACCTGATTAGAATGCATGTGATTGAAATCGAAGGTAATGTTGGTGCTTACATTCGTGCTAATAGAAATTATTTTAAACCTTTAGCTAAGCAAGCTGTTGAAGATGGTAAATGGGCTGGATGGGCAATGTTTCAATCCTATTCAAAACCAAATGTTTTAATATTTTTCCATCATTACAATAGTCCAGAACAATATGTAAAATCCAGAAATATATGGGATCCAAAAATAGCAGAAAAACTTGGTCTAGAGGCTCCTGACTCATCACAATGGTCATGGAAATCTACTAACAACACTGATCTTTGGCAAATAAACGGATTTGTTTCGGGAAAGAGTCGATCTAACTTTTTCGTATTTAATAAATTTAAATTTGCATTTCCTGACAAACAAAAATTCATTGAAAATAATAGGGCTTGGGGTGAATTGGTTGTAAAACCACAATTAGATGAAATTAAAGGTTCTAGTTGGGCAGTTGCAACTTTAGTCACATCAGCATCATATGAAGATCAAGAATCAACTAAATATAATGGTATATCATTCGATGGTTTTGAATCTCTAGAACAAATTTTACACAGAAGATCCTACAACGAAAATGGTGGAATAGCTACAAATGTTAATTGGCAAAACTTTCAAAAATACATTAGTGAAAATGATTTAACTGAGTTTAACACTGCAGTTTCAAGTTCAATTTACAGACATTTAGATTCCACTTGGGACGAATAAAATTTTAAACTATGAAAAAAATTACTTTTATTTTATCAATGCTTTTTGCATTGATAACCACAGCTCAAGACGGACCTGAAATATGGATGAGCTATGAACTAATGCCTAAAAAAGGTATGGAAGATAAGTTTGTACAAGCAGCAGCGAAAAAAATGAAAAAATATAATTCAGATGCTGATAATGCCATGTTTACTTTTGAAATTATGGATGGTGAAAACCAAGGTATGTATTCGAGAGTAGTGGGCTGGAAAGATTGGAGCTATATGAATTCTCAAGAGGATAGATCTGAAGAGTTAAAATATTGGAAAGACAATGTTGATCCATTTATTGAAGAATCAACAGGCTGGAAAGTCTGGAGAAGACTTGTTGGAATATCACATAACTGGACCCCTACAACTACTTTCAAATACATGTTAGTACAAAGACGTTTCATAAAGCCTGGCCATGATCAAGCAGTTGTTCATTTTTTACAAAGAGCTAAAATGGTTTATGAAAAACATAATTACACTGGAATTACAGGAATTTTTAGAGTAATGTCCGGGGGAAACACTAATGAGTACATAATTTGTGATGGATTTAATGAGTATGGTGTAGGAGGTGAATTCCCCGATACTGAAAAAAACATGGAAGAATTGTATAATGAAATGTTTGGGTGGGAAGCATACAGAAAAGACGCTCGAGAATACAATGATGCTCTTGAAATGTATAGCAGAACAACCGAAAGACATCATTTTAATGAAAAACTAAGTACTGCTTTAAATTAAATATTATGAAAAAATTATTATCAATATCACTATTACTATTTATAAATTTTTCTATTTCTCAAACGCAGATTTCATATGAAGCAATTTGGCTTAATGAAGGTATGGAAGAGCAATATATGGAAGTTGAAACATTTTGGTCTGAAATTAAAAAAGAAGCTATTTCAAGAGATCTACAAAACGGATGGGTAGTTTGGAAAGTTATAAAAGATCCTGAAAATGAATCTCATTCAAAAAAACCAGATTACATTGTTATGAACGCATATAAAGATGAAGATCAAAGAAAAAAACAAGTAAACTGGGAAGAGCTGGGAAGAGAAGCTTACAAAGGAAAATTATCAAAATCTAAGTATAAAAAGGAATTTGGAAAATGGGAAGGAACTAGAAAAAAAACAAGTAGGTTTTTGGTTGAAAGATTAGATAATACTGAATGGAAAGTTCCACAGGGTAGTAAAACGAAAGTTTATTTTAATGGTTTTCAAGCACTGAATGATGACTATGAAAATTACGAAATGAAGTATTTCAAAAAATGGCATGAAAAAAGAATGGAAGCTGGAGAATTAGGTTGGTGGGAGTTTAATAAAGTAATTAATAGAAGTGAAAATGAAAATCAAGATGTAACTCACTTTACGATGGATGTTGCGCTTGTTGATGATTATTTTCAAACATATCCAGAAGCATCTGAGTTCACTGATCAAATGATGAGAAAACATGGAGCATCCAGTAGAAAAAGAATTATCGGTGATGAACTTGAATTAAAATTTGTTCAATTCGCTCAAAATTAGTTATAATTAAAAAGCCCCGATTATTCGGGGTTTTTTATTTTAAATTTTTTATAATAATTATTTAGAAAATAAATAATTATTATTGTGAAAATTATTGATAAGTAGGAACCCTCAAATCCAAAGTCACCTCCATTTAAGCTATTAGGTTCTAAAATTTCAAATTCAATTAATGAGTATGTATCCATGCCGCTAACATTGAATCCAAAAATAACTTGAAAGAAATTCCAGCTTAAATGAAATGCAAATGGGAACCATAAATTTTTTGTATAAACATATGAAATACCAAGAGCTATTCCTCCAATAAAAAGCTCGGTCAAAGCCAAATAATTAACATTGGGGTTCAAAAAGTGTAATAATGAAAAAATACCAGATGATATTACTAATGATATAATTGGGTTAAATGATTTTAGTAAATTTTTTAAGACATATCCTCTAACAAAAGTTTCTTCCAAAATAGACACACCAATAAACAAAATGAACAACCATATTATGCTTGACAGTTCATAGTTAATTTTTAAAAATTGAATTTCTCCTAATGAACTCAAAACCAAATAACCCACTGCCATCATAAACAAACCTAAGGTCATCCCTAATATTATATCATTTCTTTTACCTTTAATTTCAAAACCCATATTCATAAAAGGTTCTTTATCTACATATTTCATGAAAAGCCACAAGAGAATAAATATCCCCATCAAATCAAAATATTGTATGATCGTCATGGCAGGGAGATTACTAAAAGAATCTAAATCTTGAATAGAAAAATCAAAAAAACCTAAGCCTGATAATAATGTCGAAGCGACTACACCTAATAGCTGAAAAATCACAGCAAAGAAAAAGAATGCTGGGATTACAATAACAACTCTAAACCAACCTTTTTTAATAATACTTTGACTCATAGATTTTTATTTTAAATTTATCATTAAAAATAATGCAATAAATGAAAAGATATTTAAAAAAAAAATATGCTTGGGTTAGAAAAAATCCAATTAAATCATCTTGGATTGGATTTATTAAAGGAGTTATCTATACTGTTCTTTTTTATGAATTAGTAATAATGTAAATTTATGTCGATGATAAAGAAAATTTCCAAAAGTATATTCATATCTATATTTATACTATTTACCTATTCGTCTTGTGAAAAAAATGAGGGAATTATAAATGATATTCAATCAGTTCAAACTGGACTTTTTAATAGTGTTGTAAGTCATGATGGTTTATCAAGACAGTTTATCATGTATGTACCAACAAATTATAATTCTGATATCGAATATCCACTAATGATTAATTTTCATGGTTTTGGCGGAACAGCATCTGATTTTGTAGAAACAGCTGACATGAGAAGTTTAGCTGAAAATGAAAATTTTATTATTGTTTATCCTCAGGGAACTCTCTTAGGCGGGTTTCCTCATTGGAATTCTTCTGCACCATCTAGTGACAATAAAAGTTCTGTAGACGATATAGGGTTTGTCGAAAAAATGATTGAAAATATATCATCAACATATTCTATCAATGAAAAAAGAGTTTACGCTGCCGGTTACTCCAATGGTGGATTTCTATCTTATTATTTAGCATGTAATTCTAAAAAATTTGCTGCAATTGGATCTGTCGCAGGAACAATGATTGATGACAGTTATCAAAATTGTAATGCACAAGTTCCAACTGCAATGATAAATATTCATGGAACAAATGATGAGGTTGTGCCTTATAATGGAGATGCATATGCAAGCACTTCAATTGCTGATGTTGTTAACTGGTGGAAAAATTTTAATTCCTGTTTTAACGAAGACATAATAACTAATCAAAATGGATCAATTGAACAACAGATCTATTATGACGACTCAGGAAATCCCTATGTTCAACATATTAAAATTAATAATGGAGGACACTACTGGAGTGATAAATTAGATTTTAATGGAAAAAACACAAGTGAGTTAATTTGGGATTTTGTATCTCAATTTAATGTTGATGGTACGATCAATTAAACTTTTTTGATCTAAAAATCATAATGGACAAAAATAAAAACAATAGTCCAGAAAATAAGTAAGGGTAGTCAATGAAAGAAAGATTATAATACATCATAAAAACAATTATAAAACTCAAAATTGTAATTATGACAAAAACTGAAAATATAATCCATTTTAAAACTTTCATAAAATCATAAAGTTTATTTTTTCCAAGAAAGAAGCCATTCAATATGTTTTGGGTTTGAATAAATTTTGTTCCAACCTGAATGACCAAAATTTCTGATATCAAAAACCACATTATCATTAATTTTACGCAACTTGTTATACATGTTCTCTGCAACTGAAAACTTTGAAGTTTTATCATTGGTACTATGATGTAAAAATATTGGTATATGTGATACTTTTTCTGCAAGAGATACATAAGAATAAGGTGTGTGATGAGGACTAAGAGGCATTATTGCTGCAAAAGTATTTGATAATTCAGCAGCTACTATAATAGTTCCTCGACCGCCCATACTTAAACCAGTTAAATAAATTCGATTAACATCAATATTCAAATTCAATTTAATATCCTCAATTATATCAATAATTCTTTTAGGACTCCAATCAATACCCAACTTGATTGGTGCGGCAATAACATAAGGGTCTTGTTCAGGAACATAAAAGTTATCTAAATTTTTTACTTTCCATGTTAAAGATCTTGGAAACTCTCTAACTCCTCCATGTAAAAAAATAACAAGAGGATATTTTTTATTTTTTTTAAAATTTTCAGGTAATTTTAGATTGTAAGAATAACCACATTTCCATCTTAATTCATCATTAATACAATCTAGAAAATCTTGTGATGGTTCAATGTAATTATCAACCCAATTAGTTGTTGGGGACCAAGGATCAGATTTTTCATTTTTCCACCACGCTGGTCGCTCACTTAACTCCCAATATTTATCATCATCCCCATAGTTTATTGAGGTCAAACTATTTATTCTAATAACATTTTTAGAAGAAAGAGTAGGCCAATCAGATTTAATTCTTGTAATTTCCTTTCCAGGGTTAGCTAAAATATCACATGGGGCACACTCCTCCTGACAAAGTAATAAGCAGGGGATGAATAAAATTAATGAAACAAAATTCTTCATCTATTAAATATAACTAAAAAGAAAAAAATTTCGATTATTTACTAATTTCTTTAATGAAGAAATACATTATAATTAAAACGACAATGGATGCAAAAAAAGATACAACTCCGAAAAATGTAAGATTCACATTATTTCAGCTACAACAAATATGCCTAATTAATCATTTTATGGTGACCATGCCCTTCCTCCAGTAGCTTCATCTAAATCCATACAACCAACTTGTCTTCCTGGAATTGGATTATAAGCTAAGACATTTTCACCAATTATTTCAGACCACTTAAATGATGTTATGGTAAGTTGTCTGATTGTATTTAAAAATCTGTATGAAAATGCTTCAACTGGTGCATTAGATTCATCGCCTTCAAATTGTCTATTAAACTTATTGTATTCTGAGTTCCAGACTTTATGTGAATTGACATTGTCTTTAAAATAATATTTTAGTCTTGATTCCAAATCATCATTACTAATTTGATTTATTTTAGGAACATCAGATACAGACAAACAATTTTCAACAAAACAATCTAGAGAGATCTTAAATAGTTTTTGTTGCTTGTCTTCAAACATATTTACAATATATAAATCAATAAACTTTATTAAATTTAGTTCTTTAGCACCTGGGACTTTATCATCAAAAGGTAAAATAAGCTCGGTTAAATTTGTTAATAAGGTGATCTGACTCTTACTAAAAAAAACTGGGTTCCAGCTTTTTCCATCACTACAACTGTGAAGTAAACTTGATACAGCTGGAGTAATCGTAATTGCACCAAAACCTAAACCTAAATTTTTTATTAATTGTCTTCTTTTCATTTATAAGTTTCTTTTATTTAACTCCTTAACAGCATGATCTACAGCTCTAGCAGTAAGAGCCATATAAGTTAAAGAAGGATTAACATTACCAGCTGAAGTCATTGCAGCACCATCAGTTACAAAAACATTTTTGACAGAATGAATTTGATTGAACTTATTTAAAACTGAAGTTTTTGGGTCACGTCCCATTCTTGCAGTACCCATTTCATGTATACCATTTCCAAAATTATATTTTTTAGCAGTGCCAACAACATTTCTAAAGCCAGCACTTTCTAGCATCTCAATTGCTTGTTGCTGCATATCTTTTCTCATGTTTAATTCATTTTCCTTTAAAGATGCGTCAAAAGTAACTGTTGGTAGACCCCATTTATCCTTCTTCTCATAGTTTAAATACATTTTATTATCATGATATGGGAGAATTTCTCCAAATCCTGTAAGACCCATTCTCCAATTTCCAGGAGATAAAATAGCTTCTTTCAATTCTTTACCGTAAGCTAGTTCAGCTACTTGTTTTGTCCAATCTCCTCTGCTAGCTCCACCCTGATAACCATAACCTCTCAGAAAATCTTTTCTATTTGTTTTACCGCCAATATTTCTAAATTTTGGAATATATACACCAGTAGGTCTATTGCCGTAATAATATTTGTCTTCAAGTCCTTCAAACTTACCACTTGCTCCAACTTGAAAATGATGATCCATTAAATTATGTCCTAACTCACCAGAATCATTCCCCATACCATTAGGAAATCTGTTTGATTTTGATTGCATTAAAATTGATGTTGAACCAATAGCAGAAGCACAAACAAAAATAATTTTTGCTTTAAACTCATATGTCATCATTGTTTCAGCATCAATAATTTTTACACCAGTTGCTTTCCCCATGTTCTCATCGTATGATATCTCATGAACAACCGAGTTTGGTCTTAACGTCATATTTCCTGAATCTTCAGCAGCAGGTAGTGTTGATGAATTACTACTAAAATATGCTCCATAAGGACACCCTCTTCTACAGCGATTTCTATATTGACAACTAACTCTTCCTCTTCCTGGTTTTGTTCCTTCAGTTATGTGAGCTACTCTACCTAATGTTAAAACTCTGTCATTATATTTATTAGCAAGTGATTCTTTTAAAACTTTTTCAACACAGTTCATCTCCATAGGTTTTAAAAGTTTACCACTTGGATATTGAGGAAGTCCTAAATTTTCACCGCTAACTCCAATATAATCTTCAACATAATCATACCACGGAGCTAAATCTTTATATCTTATTGGCCAATCTACTGCAATACCTTCTTTTGCATTTCCTTCAAAATCAAATTTTGTAAGTCGATGGCTTTGTCTTCCCCAGGTTAAAGATCTTCCACCAACATGATATCCTCTTATCCAGTTAAATGGTTTATCCTCATTGTAAGGATGTTTAATATCGTCAACAAACAGATGTTTTGTTGATTCAGTATTTACATATCCAGTTCTACTTTGTTTAGGTTGCTTTTTCTTAATCTCATTAGTAATCCGATCACCAGATGGGAAATCCCAATGATCCATGTTAGCAGTAGTATAATCTTGTGGGTGACTTAACATTCTTCCCCTTTCAAGAACAAGAGTTTTTAAACCTTTTTCACATAATTCTTTAACTGCCCAACCTCCACTGACACCTGTGCCAATGACTATAGCATCGTATTCTGTTTTCATTTTTCCTAAATTCTCTCTAATTTATGAAATATGAATGATTTATTAACACATATTTTAACATGTTGTTGTCACTAACACTTAATTTGTAAATTAGATATAATTAATAAAGAATGAGAATTCTCAAAATAATTAGAAATTTTGGAAAAATAAATAAGGACTATTATAAGTATGCCTTAATTGAAATTATATTAATAATAGCTGGTATTTTAATAGCTTTAGAAGTCAATAATTCTAATGAGGAAAGAAAACTTAGAAAAGAAGAAAAAAAAGTTCTTTTAGCATTTCACAATGAAATCTCATCAAGTATTCTTAATCTTAATCTTGTTAATGACAAAAAAAAAGGAGTTGTAAATTCTGCTAAAGAATTTTTGAAGTATACTGGCCCTAACGGAAAATGGGATTCTAAATTAAAGCTAGATAGCCTTGTTTACCATTTAGCAACTTCAGGCTGGAGGCATGTACCACAAGAAGGTGTTTTAAATGATATTATTAATAATGGAAAATTATCAATTATAACTGATGAAGATATTAAATCTCAGATAGCATCTTTACCAAAAGCATTTTCGCAGATTTTGGAAAATGACAGAGTTAATAGGCTCAATATTCACTACAACATAATACCGTTTTTAAGTAAAAATACTTCCATTAGAAATATGACAAACTATGTTGAAACTTTTGAATATTCTGTTAATTATTTAGATTATTCAAAATTCGAGTTCAATAATAATGACTTGATTAGAAGTAAGGAATTTGAAAATATAATTTCTTGGCAATCTCAATATCATAAATTTGGTATTGAATTCTTAGAAAAGCTAAAAATTAAATATTTAGATATTCAAAATAGAATAGAGAAGAAATATCCTGAGGTTGATTATGAAAATTTAAGTAAAAACCTTGACAGAGGAGTTTGGAATTAATTAGGCCCAAAAACGTTCTTCTAAATCTTGATT
>NTKN01000025.1 GCA_002457715.1 Cryomorphaceae bacterium MED-G14 | reverse complement strand
AAAAGGAGTAGTATCACAAACATCACCAATACCATCATTGTCTGAGTCTTTTTGGTCAGTATTTGGGGTGTCAGGACATTTGTCTACATCATTCTTAACACCATCATTATCATTATCATTTGAAACCACAATGAGTTCTATGGATGTTGATTTTGTAAGATTTTCACTTTTAGCCTTTATAGATAACGGGTAGGATTTAGCATCGGTTTTGTCGTCTATTTTCAGAGTAATTTCAATAAACCCATTAGAATTTATTTTTAAAGAATTAGATGGTTCGTATGAAATATTTGTATCACTTGGTAAGCCTTCAATTGAAAAAGTTGTTTGTTCATCAAAACCTCCATAAACTTTATAATTAACATTAAAACTACCTTCTTCCCCTTGATTTATTTTTATTGATTTAACTTCAGTATTTATATTGATCAATGGCTCATCAGAGGCAAAAAATGATGAGTAAACTCCCAATCCATATGTTGCAGCAAATACCTTAAAATCATCGCCTTTTCTTAAATCTAAGTCTGTAACTCTAACATCACTCATTCCCGCATTTGCTTGTAACCATGATGGTTTATCGGAGGAAAAATCTTTAGTATACCAAACACCTAGTTCAGTACCAATTATAACTTCATCTTCAACCATTGGATTTTGTAATATGCACCTAACCGGAATATCAGGAAGGTCACCGTCTTTTTCAATCCAACTAACTCCTCCATCATCACTAAAAAATATGTTATTCACTCCAAAATTGTGAAATGTTACAAATATTTTATTTTCACTACTTCCAAATTCAATATCAGAGATACTACCTAGAAAGTTATTACCAGTTAATGAAGACCACTCAGCCTGAGATTCTGGATTATCTCCTTCACTGTATTTATGTGCATTTTCAACTTTTAAAAGTTGTCCACCTTCCGTTCCGACGTATAATGTGGATTTTTCTGAACTTGGATATACACTTAATGCACTCGCATTTGAAAAAAATAAATTGTTATCGTAAAGTAAAACCTTTTTTGCATTGAAATTTCTATCATCTGGATCGAAATCATCCCATTCAACATAAGCTGCAATTTCAGTCAACGGAAATGTACCCCCAGACGATGAGTAGTTCGAATAAATTATACCAAATTCGGAGTCTAGAGCCTGAACATTAATAAAATCACCTTTACTTTCACTTTCATCATTAATAACAAAATTTTGACCAGAGCTTTCATTTAAGTTCCAAACTTCTACAGATCTATTATATACATAGTTTTGAACAAAATATTTATTCGATTCTTTTTGAGAAAACATCGTTGCTGCACCATCTCCACCACTCACATCGTAAGCTTTTGAACCAGAATTTTCGTTATCAATTTGGAACATAGTTCCATTATCTTGTAATCCTCCAACAAATACATCATAATCGCCCTGAGGAATGGGCCGTGAAGCATTTTCATATTTAGATCTGTCATTTCCTACAACTGTTGAACTATGATTAGAAAACATATTTTTGGGAGCTACTGCAATGGTATAGTATTGACTGGTATGAAAATTTAAATTTCTTGTACTTATTGAAGAACCACCTGAATTAGTAAATGATATACCTCCATCATTTCCAAATAAAACTAAATTAGGATTTGATTCATTAATAGTAGCTCCGTGTTGATCTGCATGTGAGTATGGTCCATATCGGTTATACCAGTGGCTTATTTGATTCCATGGATTGGAGTTAGCTGATCCTGAAATACCACCGCTTGAGGTCTTAAACAAATCTATACCACCAACATACACTTGATTTGGGTCTTGTGGATTTGATTCAATCATTAAATCATAAAACGACTGACCTCTAGTGAAATCATTTGAAGGGATTCCTGGATCGTCATCATCAGGTAAAGTTAAATCTTCAAGAGTGTTACCATTGGTTAATCCTTTTTTAATAGTAACTGGATTTGCTGCATCACCTGTTGCAGCTAAAACAAATATTTCTTTATTTGAGGTTAGTTCAATTTCTGTTCTTCTTCCACCATCAATTTGGAATTTTAAATTAAAAGCAGAACCACTTGAATCAGATTCATATATTAAACCTGCCCCTAAACCTCTATTGTCTCTTGTAGTAGACATCCAGATCGTATTTTCTGAGGATATTTCAAGATCAATAGGTTGAACTATTCTTCCCTCGAACTCAACATTTATTTTATTCCAATTGTTTCCACCATCAACAGATTTATAAATTCCATATTCCTCTCCATTGAAAAAAGTTTGAGAAGCATCTCTGTAGGATGATGTTCCGGCTGCTAAGTAAATCTCAGATTTACCTTCAAAGTTTCTAACTACAACATCATTAATATAAAACGTTCCTGGAACAATTGTTACACCTTGTACTGAATTAGAAGATTTTTTTAAAGATAAAACTGTTTCTCCATTTGTAATCAAGTTTTTAAGTCTAACTCCATTACTTTGTGAAATAAACAACGCAGGTATATTGATAGAGTTTGGATTGGTAGCACCGACACCCATTGAGACTAAATCATCACCATCATTGTTGTAAATAATTGCAGCAATCGCACCAGCATTTTGAGCATTGAGAACTTTTACTCCAAATTCACAATTTCCTCTTTGTATTACAGCAATTTTATCCGTAACAGAGCCTAAAGTTCCACATGCATCTTCAGGGCTTGTAATTGCAGCTTCAGCTTCAATTGGATCTGAGTTTAGTGATTTACCAAAACTGGCTGCTAAATAACCAATTTTGTTCTGACCTGAAGGTTTTTTTATTTCAATTGTATTCCCCTCACTGATGTAACTTGTGGGATTTTCAGTATTTCCGCCGAAGACTTTAAACCAACTATTTCCACCATCCTCAGATTTCCAAAGTCCATTCCCAAGAGCATCTCCAGCTGTGTAAGATTCACCAGTACCAACATAAAAAACATTTTTATCATTAGGATCGTAGGTGATTGAGGAGACTGCTAAATTTTGTGGAATGTTTTTAGTTACAAGAAACCATGGTGAGTTAGGGTCAGATATTTTAGTGTTTTTAAATAAACCGCCTGAGATTCCACCAGAAAAAACAGTTTCATTTGTGCTATCGTTTGGATCAAACATCATAGCTTTCGTTCTTCCTCCGACATTGATAGGTCCTCTTTGAATCCACTTCATCTCTTCATTTTCTCCAGGTACTGCTGAACGTCTTGCTATAAATCTGGATTTTCTTAAATCATCTTGTAATTTTAAAATTTTTTCAGGTTCTGTTCTACCAGTAATTGGGTTGATTGACAGTTCCCAAATTTTTTCATAATAAGGATTTGGTGGTAGTTGTAGACTTTTTCTTGTAGGTTTTGAAAGGTGTTTGCTGTCTGAAAACGGGGAATTTGCTAAATTTTTTTGATGTATAATTCTCTTTTGATCAATGCTTAAACCAGTAGTGTTTTTATTCAAAAGTACTCCAATTATTAGAATAGCTAATACATAAATTGATGTTCTATGTTTTTTTAAAAAAATCAAAATTAAATCGTATATATAATTTACAACAACTATACCAAATTATACTGAAACTAAACCTTTTATGTGTGGATGCGGGTCGTAATTTAATATTTCAAAATCTTCAAATTTAAAATCAAAAATTGATTCTACTTTTCGTTTAATTTTTAAAGATGGTAATTTTCTAGGTTTTCTACTCAATTGCAGATTAATTTGGTCTATGTGATTGTTGTAAATGTGAGCATCTCCAAATGTGTGAACAAAGTCACCAACTTGAAGATTACAAACATGAGCAATCATGTGCGTAAGTAATGCGTATGAGGCGATATTAAAAGGAACACCCAAAAAAATATCAGCACTCCTTTGATAAAGTTGACAACTTAGTTTGTTTTCAGAAACATAGAATTGGAAAAAGGCATGGCAGGGTGGAAGAGCTGCCTTTCCATTTCTTACGTTTTCACTAAAAGATTTTGATGTATCAGGCAGAACACTTGGGTTCCATGCAGAAATTAACATTCTTCTACTATCTGGATTATTTTTTATACACTCTATCAATTCTGATATTTGATCTATATTATCATTATTCCAATTTCTCCACTGAAAACCATAAACGGGACCTAAATCGCCATTTTCATCAGCCCAATCATCCCAAATTTTTACACCATTATTTTTTAAATAATCAATATTTGTATCACCATTTAAAAACCATAATAACTCATAAATAATTGATTTTGTATGAAGTTTTTTTGTAGTTACCATGGGAAAACCCTCAGAAAGGTCGAATCTCATTTGATATCCAAATACGCTTTTTGTTCCAGTTCCAGTTCTATCCGATTTCTCAACACCGTTTTTTACAACATGATGAATTAAATCAAGGTATTGCTTCATGCTTCTAAATTATGAAATGTGAAATTTTTATTCATTAATAATTTAAAAAAAAATTAAAAGATATTAACCGATTAGCATCCCAGCAATAGCAGCAGATAAAAGGGATGCCAGTGCTCCTCCAATTAAAGCTTTGATACCAAATTTTGCTAAATTTTTTCTTTGATTTGGAGCCAAAGCACCAATTCCTCCAATTTGTATACCAATTGAGGAAAAATTAGCAAATCCACACAACATGTAAGTAGCCATTATGAGTGATTTTTCATAACTCAAAACAACTTCAGTGCCTCCAATTTTAAAATCAGCCAGTTGCATATAAGCAATAAATTCATTAACTGAAAGTTTAATTCCAAGTAATTGACCCATTGGAACAATATCCGCTGAGGCAACACCAATTAACCACATTAAAGGAGAAAATATGATACCCATAATGGCTTCAAGTGAAAGATTACTGTAAATTGTGTTAGCCTCAATTATTGAATTTAAGCCACTAATATCACCAGTCAAAAATAGCAAATGATTTACCATTGCAATAAGCGCAATAAATACTAGTACCATGGCTCCTATATTAACAGCTAATTTTATTCCCTCAATTGTTCCATTTGAAATAGCATCTAAAATATTTGACCCGGCATCATAGTCAGATATATTAATATCACTATTTATTTTCTCACTTTGAGGAATAATGATTTTGGAAATTAATATAGCACCAGGCGCAGCCATTACAGACGCAGTCAATAAATGCTTTGCAAACTCGATTTGCTTTTCAGGATCATCGCCACCAAGAAATGCGATATATGCAGCTAAAACACCGCCTGCAACAGTAGCCATTCCTCCAATCATAACAAGTAAAACTTCAGATTTATTCATCTTACTTAAGTATGCTTTGATTAGTAAAGGAGATTCTGTTTGGCCTAAAAAAATATTTCCAATTACTGATAGACTTTCCGAACCTGAAATTTTTAAAAACTTAGTATATAGTTTTGCAAAAAAACTAACTACTTTTTGAATAATTCCAAAGTAAAATAAAATAGAAGTAATTGCTGAAAAGAAAATTACTGTAGGTAAAATTTCAAATGCCCATATGTAACTAGTTGTTTTTGGTTTCAATAGATCACCAAAAACAAATATAGTTCCCTCTCTGGTAAAGTCAATTAATTTAACAAAAACAGCCCCAGCCTTTTCGAATATTGACTGTACAAAAGGTACTTTTAAAATTAAAATTCCAATTAATAACTGGCTGAGCAGAGCCAAAATCACGGTTTTCCAAGCTATTTTATTTTTTTTATTACTAAAAATATAGGCTATAACTAGTACAGTGATAATTCCTAAAAATCCTCTTGAAAAACTTTCAAATGTAAAACCCTGGGAAGGAATCATTTGATTTTCTGTAAATAAAAGCACAAAGTTTAAATTCAAAATTATTTTCTTTGATTAATTTCATCTCTCAGTTTAGCAGCCAATTCATAGTTTTCAATTTCAATAGCATCGCTAATTTTTTTATTAAGATCTTTTACTGAAAGATTTTTATAGTCCTCATCAAATTTTTTTTCAGTTTCTTTTTCTGCAATTTCTTTATTTAAAATTATTCCTGCTTGATCTAATATCTTAGTATATGTAAAAATTGGTGATTCAAACCTTAGGGCGAGAGCTACAGCATCAGATGTTCGAGCATCAATAATTTCTTCAATTTTATCTCTTTCAAATATAATACTTGAATAAAAAATACCGTCAATAAGCTTATGAATGATGACCTGCTTTAAGTTTACGTCAAAATTATTTGAGAAAGTTTTAAAAAGATCATGTGTAAGCGGCCTAGGAGGCTCAATATTTTTATCAAGTGCAATTGCAATTGATTGTGCTTCAAACCCACCAATTACAATTGGTAATTTTCTTTCACCTTTTAATTCTTCTAAAATTAGAGCATATGCTCCATTCTGAGACTGGCTGTAAGATATTCTGTTAACCTTTAATTCAACTAAATTCATTCAATGAAAAACTAATTCAAAAATAGAAAATTAGTTGCTACTAGCCTTAAAGGCTTTAAGTTTTTCGTTTAGTCTTGGAATAATATCAAAAGCATCACCAACAATTCCATAGTCAGCAGCTTTAAAAAAAGGAGCTTCTGGATCTGAATTAATTACAACTTTAACTTTAGATGAACTCACACCGGCTAAATGTTGAATTGCTCCAGAAATACCAATTGCTATGTAAAGTTTAGTCGCAACAGGTTTACCTGTTTGACCCACATGTTCACCATGAGGTCTCCAGCCCATATCAGAGACTGGTTTTGAACATGCAGTTGCAGCTCCTAAAGTTTTTGCTAAATCTTCAATTATATTCCAGTTTTCAGGTCCTTTAAGACCTCTACCGGCAGATACAACAATATCAGCATCAGCAATCGAAATATTTCCAGAACCATATTCTACAGAATCTGTGTTTAATAATGAATCAGGAACTTTAACATCAAAAGATATAAGTTCTGGATTAGATTTTTTTTCTACTGTACCAAAAGAGTTGTTGTAAATTCCAATTATCTTTTTAGAATTATTTATTATTACATCACTGAATGCCTTATTTGAATAGGTTGACCTTTTTAGTTTGAAAGGATCCAGTGTTGTAGGGAGCCCGACTACATTTGATATGTATGATGAATCTGTTTTTACAGACAATGGAGGTGCTAAATACTTACTATCTGCACTTCCACCAACTACAATGTGATTCACAGACAAACTGCTACATACTTGAGTAATTACATCTACGTATTTTTTTACATTAAATCTAATCAGTTCATCATTTTGTATATTTAAAATTTTGTCAGGACCATAGTTGGATAAATCATCTGTATTTTCAATATTAAATGAGAGAATAATTAATTCAGACGATAACATATCAGCTAATCCTCTTCCGTATGAAATAATTTCAGCTGAATTTTTCTTAGGCTTTGAGTTTTTTGATTCTATATAAACTAATACTGACATTTTAAATAACTTTTGCTTCTTTGTGAAGTAAATTGATTAATTCATCTAAGTTTTCTGAGGATATCATTTTGATTTCTCCTTTTTCTTGAGGTTTGTAAAACTTTACAGTTTCTGTTTTAAGATTATTTTCATCAACTTCAATAACTTCAAGAGGTTTCTGTCTAGCTTGCATTATTCCCCTCATATTTGGAATTTTGAGATCACTTTCTTCTACCAAACCTTTTTGACCGCCAATAATTACTGGTAAATTACAAGATAATGTTTCTGTTCCCCCTTCTATTTCTCTCTTGGCTTTTATTTTTTTACCATCAATTTCAAGTCCAACACAATTAGTAACAAAATTTATTCCAATTAATTCTGAAATAATTCCCGGGACCATATTCCCATTGAAATCAATTGATTCACGACCTGCTATAATTAAATCATAATTATTTTTTGAAATATGATCTGCAATTAGTTTTGCTACTTGAAAGCTATCTCTAGGATTACTATTAATTCTAATTGCTTTATCAGCACCAATAGCTAATGTTTTTCTCAAAATGGGATCTGAATCTTCTAAACCAACATTAATCACATCGATCGATGAATTATCTTTTTCTTTAATCCACATTGCTCTTGTTAATCCAAATTCATCATTAGGATTGATAATGAATTTTATACCATTTTTATCAAATTGCGTGTCGTTTTCAACAAAATTAATTTTCGAAGTGGTTTCAGGGACACAGCTTATACAAACTAAAATTTTCATAAATTATTACAATAACAAATATAATAAAATTCAATTTATTATGCACGCATAGTATTTTATAAATTTATAAATAATTAAATGCTTTTTATTTATATTTTTGCACAAACTTAATTATGAGACAAATTCAATTTCGAGAAGCTATTTGTGAAGCTATGTCAGAAGAGATGAGAAAAGACGAAAGTATTTATCTAATGGGTGAGGAAGTGGCTGAGTACAATGGTGCTTATAAGGCATCTAAGGGAATGCTTGATGAATTTGGTGAAAAGAGAGTTATTGACACTCCAATCTCTGAGCTAGGATTTGCTGGAATTGGAGTAGGTTCAACAATGACGGGTAATAGACCAATTATTGAATTTATGACTTTTAATTTCGCGCTAGTTGGAATTGATCAAATAATTAATAATGCAGCAAAGATAAGACAGATGTCCGGTGGTCAATTTCCCTGTCCAATTGTCTTCAGAGGACCGACTGGCTCAGCTGGTCAACTTGCAGCTACTCATTCGCAAGCATTTGAAAGTTGGTATGCGAACTGTCCAGGACTTAAAGTCATAGTTCCATCAAACCCATATGATGCAAAAGGATTATTGAAGTCAGCTATTAGAGATGATGATCCTGTAATTTTTATGGAGTCTGAACAAATGTATGGTGATAAAGGTGAAGTTCCTGAGGAAGAGTATTTAATACCTATTGGGAAAGCCGAGGTTACAAAACAGGGGAATGATGTAACGATCGTTTCATTTGGAAAAATCATGAAGGAAGTTAAAAAAGCTGCTGAAAAGCTTAAAGAAGAAAATATTAATGTTGAGATTATTGATTTAAGAACTGTTAGACCTCTTGATTATGAAACTATTTATGAATCAGTAAAAAAAACTAACAGACTTGTAATTGTTGAAGAAGCTTGGCCATTTGGGAATGTGTCAACAGAAATAACCTACCAAGTTCAAAACACAGCATTTGATTATTTAGATGCTCCAATAATTAAAATAAATACTGCTGATACACCAGCTCCTTACAGTCCAACTTTATTAAAAGAGTGGTTACCTAATTATAATGACATAATTAAAGCTGTGAATAAAGTTATGTATAAGCAATAAATTTCTATTTTTGAATCCTCAAAAAAATATATTATGAATTTCGATCCGATATTTATTCCAATAGCCCTTTCAATTTTAGGTTTAATTTATATGTTTTTCAAAGCCAAATGGGTTAAAAAACAAGATCCAGGAAATGAAAAAATGGTTTCAATAAGTGCTGCCATAAAAAATGGTGCTCTAGCATTTCTCAATGCTGAATACAAGCTGCTTCTATTTTTTGTTTTTGGAGCATCAATTGCATTATTTGTTATTTCAACAATGGTTGAAACTACAAGTTGGTTAATAATTCCAGCTTTTATTGTAGGTGCATTTTTTTCTGGATTAGCAGGTAATATTGGTATGCGAATAGCTACAGACGCCAATTCAAGAACTACTCAAGCTGCGAGAACAAGTTTACCCAAAGCTTTAGATGTAGCATTTGGCGGAGGGACAGTCATGGGTCTAGGTGTAGCTGGTTTGGCTGTTTTTGGTTTGAGTTTGTTCTTTATGTTTTTTATTAACTACTTCATCAGTGATGGAGGAGACTTCTATAATGAAATGACTATTGTACTTGAAGCTTTAGCAGGTTTTTCGCTCGGTGCTGAATCAATTGCTCTTTTTGCAAGAGTTGGTGGAGGTATATATACCAAAGCAGCTGATGTTGGTGCAGATCTTGTTGGAAAAGTTGAAGCAGGAATCCCTGAAGATGACCCAAGAAATCCAGCAACTATAGCTGATAATGTTGGGGATAATGTTGGTGATGTAGCTGGTATGGGAGCTGACCTTTTTGGTAGTTATGTAGCGACTGTTCTTGCATCAATGGTTCTAGGAAATTACATTATTAAAGATATGTCTGATGCTGCTTCTCAACAATTCAATGATGCTTTTGATGGGATGGGTCCAATACTTCTTCCTCTTTTTATAGCAGGTATAGGAATAATTGCATCAATTATTGGAACATTGTTTATAAAAATTAAAAATAATGATGCAAAGGAAGCCCAAGTACAATCATCTTTAAATACTGGTAATTTAGTGTCTATATTAATAACTTTAGTTTCATGTTGGTTCTTAATAGATTGGTTATTGCCTGAAACAATAGCTGGAATGAAATTCTTTGGAGAGGGAACAAAAGATATCCCTAGTGTAAATATTTTCTATTCAACAATTGTAGGGTTAGCAGTTGGTTATTTAATATCTCTATTTACAGAATATTACACCGCATTAGGAAAAAAACCAGTTTTAAATATTGTAAGAAATTCATCTACAGGTGCAGCAACTAACATAATTGCAGGTTTAGCCACTGGAATGAAATCTACTTTCTCGTCTGTTATTTTATTTGCACTTGCAATATGGGGTTCTTACGTTTTAGGTGGATTTTATGGTGTCGCAATTGCAGCCTCTGCTATGATGGCAACAACTGCAATGCAACTTGCAATTGATGCTTTTGGTCCAATTTCTGACAATGCTGGAGGAGTTGCTGAAATGAGCGAGCTTCCTAAAGAAGTCAGAGAAAGAACTGATATCCTTGATTCTGTTGGTAATACGACTGCTGCTACTGGTAAAGGTTTTGCTATTGCTTCTGCAGCTCTAACGGCTCTTGCTTTATTTGCAGCTTATGTCACTTTTACGGGAATTGATGGTATTAACATATTTAAGGCTGATGTATTAGCTGCTCTATTCATTGGAGGAATGATCCCAGTAATTTTTTCTGCATTGGCAATGGAATCTGTTGGAAAAGCTGCAATGAAAATGGTTGAGGAAGTCAGGAGACAATTTAAAGAAATACCTGGTATCCTAGAGGGAAAAGCTAAACCAGATTATGAAAAATGTGTTGAAATATCTACAAATGCAGCATTGAAGGAAATGCTTTTACCAGGTTTAATTACAATTATAACTCCTGTTATTATTGGATTTTTAATTGGACCTGAGGCTCTTGGAAGCTATATGGCTGGAGTTGCTGTTTCAGGTGTCTTATGGGCAATTTTCCAGAACAATGCAGGCGGTGCGTGGGATAATGCAAAAAAATCATTTGAGGCTGGTGTTGAAATTAATGGAAAAATTGAAAAGAAAGGTTCAGATGCTCACAAAGCTGCCGTTACAGGTGATACTGTTGGTGATCCTTTTAAAGATACATCTGGACCATCAATGAATATTTTAATTAAGTTAACTTGTTTAGTTGGATTAGTTATTGCTCCAATTCTTGGTGATCATGGATCAACTGTTGCTGATAAAGCTGAAATAGATCAAGAACTTATTGAAAAAAAGATGTTTATTGAAGTTAACAGTGAAAATCCTGACGAAAGCTCTTTAACAATTTTCACTAGAGTTGAAGAAAATGGACTTGTTACTGAGAACACTGAAAAATGTTATGGTTCAAAAGCTGAGTTATTACTGAAAGCTGCTGAAGTTTCTGGTGAACAACATTCCAGCTCAGTCTTAGAAATGTTAACTGAAATTAAGAGTCAATAATTTTAAGAAAGTTTTGAATCTATTTTTTTGATAATTGATTGAAAATCTTCTTTGTTTTCAACAAAGTCGATATCATCAACCTCAATTACGAGTAAATTACTTTTATCATAACTCTGAATCCAAGCTTCATATCTTTCGTTCAATCTACTCAGATACTCAATGCTAATAGAGTTTTCATAGTCTCTTCCTCTTTTATGAATTTGATCTACAAGATTAGGAATACCACTTCTTAGATAGATTAATAAGTCAGGATCTTTAACAAATGAGTTAAGCGTAGTGAAAATTGATTGATAATTTTCAAAATCTCGATTAGTCATCAATCCCATTGATTGTAAATTTGGAGCAAATATATAGGCGTCTTCATATATAGTCCTATCTTGAATTGTATTTTTTCCATTATTTGAGCATTCAAGCATCTGTTTAAATCTACTGTTCAGGAAATATATTTGAAGGTTGAATGACCATCTTTCCATCCTTTCATAGAAATCATCTAAGTAAGGGTTTTTTAAAACATCTTCATAATGTGGTTCCCAGTTATAATGTTTAGCAAGCATCTCTGTGAGAGTAGTTTTTCCAGCTCCGATATTTCCTGCTACAGCTATATGCATGGTTTTTGATACTGAGTCTAAAGTATGATATTTTTGAAAAATTTTTCAAAAAAAATTAAACTTTTTATAACTAACTAAGTCTATAACTATAAGTAACCATTATGAAAAAATTATTTTTATTATTAATATTTATTTCTTCACTGAGTTTTTCTCAAGAATTTCAAGGAAAAGCTTTTTACATGTCAAAAATAAACGTTGATAAATCTTGGATGGATAATCCTAGATATGCTAGCCGCAAAGGATATATGGAAGAAATGCTAAAGAAGAATACTGAGAAAAATTATGTTCTTGAATTCACTTCAACTGAATCTTCTTATTCTGAAAAAGAAAAAATTGATGTTGGTGAATCTGGCGGATATAACTGGATGGCAACTTACATTGGTGATAATATTGGAAAATTATATAAAAATGTACAAGAAAAAATTGCTATAAATGAAACAGAAATGATGGGTAAGTTTTTTCTTGTAACAGATCCTCTTGAAGCTTCTAAATGGAAAATGACTGGTGAATCAAAAAAAATTGGACAATATACTTGTTTCAAAGCCACCTATCAAAAGGAAGTACAGGAAAGAGTATTTAGCTTTGGTTCTCAAAATCAAAATCAAAACAATATTAAAACTAAGATGGTAGAAGTTTCTGCTTGGTTTACGCCTGATATTCCAGTTTCTACTGGACCATCATGGTATCAAGGATTACCAGGATTAATTCTTGAAGTAAATGATGATAATACTACGATTTTGTGTACAAAAATTGTGATGAATCCAAGCGAAAAATCTAAAATTAAAAGACCCAAACGTGGAAAAGTTATTAGTAATGATGACTTTGTTGTTTTACAAGACCAAAAAAGACAAGAAGCAAGAGAAATGTGGCAAAAAATGAGAAGATCTGGAGGTAATCGATCATTTACTAGAAACTAATATAACATTGATGAAAAAACTATTTTTACTATTCCTATTTCCACTCTTTATATATTCTCAATCTAGTATTAGTGGAAAAATAACAGACATTGATGGAAATTCAATTATGGGAGCTAATATCATTGCTGTTAATAACGAAACTAATGTATTGGATGGTTTTGGTATTTCCAATGAAAATGGTTTTTATAGTCTTAACTTAAAAAATGACACTGAATTCAATATTAAAGTTACATTTATTGGTTTTACACCTGTTGAGTTTAATTTAACTTTAAATCAAGATGTTACAAGAAATTTTTCTTTAGAAGAACAGGCTGAAGCTCTTGATGAAGTCGAAATTGTATACGAAATGCCCGTTACTATTAAAGGTGATACAATTGTTTACAGTGCAGATGCCTTCAATACTGGAACAGAAAAAAAACTTGCTGATGTTCTAAAAAATATGCCAGGTATAGAGGTTAATGATGACGGTGAGATTGAGGTTGAGGGACAAGTTGTCAGAAAAGTTCAAATTGAAGGAAAAGATTTTTTTGATGGTGATTCAAAATTGGCAACTCAAAATTTACCCGCAAAGGCTGTAGGAAAAGTAGAAGTTTTAAGAAATTTTACTGAAAATAATCAGTTAAGAGATGTAACTAATAACGAAGATAATTTTGCTCTTAATATTAGGTTAAAAGATGGTCAAGATAAATTTTGGTTTGGTGAATTAACCGCAGGAACTGGTCCTGATGATATTCATTTAATAGCACCTAAAGTATTTTATTATTCAAAAAACTTTAACTTTTCTGTGATTGGAAATTCAAATGATATTGGACAACCACCGCTTTCAAGAAGAGATTTTTATAGATTTGGAGGTGGATTTAATAATTTAAACGCTAGAACTGGCACATCAATAAATATTTCATCTGACATTGGTGGAATAAGTAATTTACAAAATAATAGAGCTAAATCAATTGAATCTGAATTGCTTGCAACTAATTTTTCTGTCTCGAACGAAAAAGGATTAGAAATTAGTGGTTTTACTATTTTCTCTTCAAACATTAATGAGATTGAAGAGAATATTAGCAGAACATATTTTACCAATAATGTAGTTGAAAATACTGGTAGAAATGTTCTTCAAAAAAATGAACTAGAGTTGTATAAATTTTCCCTGGAATATGAACCAAGTGATATTTTACAACTAGAATATAATATATTATTAAATCAGAGTAATCAAGATGAAAACACTGATCTTACTTCGATGTATGGTAGAGGATTGAATCGTATTAATGAAACACTTGATATTGGAAGAGTACAAACACCATACTCTTTAAATCAAGAGCTAAAATTATATTATACAGCTGGTGAAAAAAATATTTTTTCACTTGAAGCTCAACACTTAGATCAAGAAGAAGATCCAATTGGTAAATCTATAAGGGAATTTAATCCTTTTTCGAGCTTGATTAATTTCGACTCAAATCAATCAAATTTTAATACAACTCAAACTAGGAATATAAATACAAAGAAATTTGAGACTAAATTCGACTATTATTATTTGATTAATGATCAATCCAATATTAACATTACCCTTGGAATAACCGATGTTAATCAAATTTATGCTTCTGATTTTTTTCAAATTTTGGATAGTGGTCAAATCAAAAATTTTAGTGATCAAGCTTATGTTAATGATGTTGATTTTAATTTCACAGATACATACATTGCACTTAAGTACAGATTAAAGACTGGTATTTTTACATTTGATCCTGGTTTAACTTTGCACTCGTACAATACAAATAATAATCAATATGGTGATTATTTTGAATCAAAAATTAGTGATATAAGACCAGATTTTAGATTGAATTTACAATTTAAAAAAACAGAAAGTTTAAGATTAACATATAGAGAAACAACTCAATTTACTGATGTGAATAATCTTGCTAAGGCTTATGTTTTTAACAGTTACAACAGTTTATTTCAGGGCGAGCCTGAATTAGAAACTTCTAAGGTTATTAATTACAATCTTAATTACAGAAGCATCAATCAATTTACATTTACAAATGTTTTCGCTGGAGCTAATTATTCAAAAAGATCAAATTCAATTCAATCACGAACAAGTTTGGTTGGTGTAAACCAAGTTAGAAAGCCAGTTAACTCAAGTTTTCCGAGAGAATCATATTCTTTATATGGGCGTATTGATAAAAGAACTAAAAATCTAAAAGGTGAGATTGGTGTAAATTATAACTTTAGTGAATTCAACAACATTGTCAATAATCAAATAAGTAAGACTGAAAATTTAGGCCAAAATTACACAATTAGTTTAGCGACAAATTTTAGAGATAAACCAAACGTAGAAGTTGGATACAGATATAACATAAATAAATATAACAATAGTATTAGTTCTGTAGAGAATACTTTCTACAGAGAAACACCTTATGTAAGGGTTGATGCTTATTTTGGGAAAGGTTTTGTTTTTAATTCAGAGTACAGTTACAACTATTATAAAAATCAAGATGAGGTATTAAACAACTTTAGATTTTGGGATGCAGATTTATCATTTGAAAAAGAAGGTTCGAAGTGGGAATATAGTATTGGAGTAACAAATATTTTGAATGATCAATCAATTAACAGAGACTCTGCTACAAACTTATCTTCTCAAACAAGGATGTATTTAATTCAGCCCAGATACGTATTATTTAAATTAAAATATGATTTGACTGCATTTGGAGGTAGTAAAAAATCTGATAACAAAAAAACAGATTCTGCATCATTGCCGAGAGGAAATAGAGGAGGGGGAAAGCTTAAATAGTTATTTATTCATAAATTTGAGTGTGCTTTTTAGGACCTTCAAATTTTATTTACTTTTCTTATCTACAATTTTATATTCCCAATCAGGATTAGAAAATACACTTTTAGCTGGCCAAACTGATTCTAAAAATTTACTTTCTGGTTACTTACAACCAGCCTTGAAGGGCTCCATATATTTAATGAATTCAGGTTGGTATACAACAGCAAAAGTTCATAAAAAATTAGGTTTTGATTTAACTATCTCATTAAATTCAGCTATAATCCCAGAGAATGAAAAATCTTTTGACATCTCAAATTTTGATTTCATACAATCAAAAACTAGTTCTCTTCCAACCATATTTGGAAAAAGTATAAATGAAGAACTAACAGTTACAATTCCCGTGAATAATGATCAACCACAAATTTCAAGCTCTTTTTTAGCACCAGGCGGAATTAAGGACAAATTCCCACTTGGTATTGTTTCTTCGCCGATAATTCAAGCTACGTTGGGTTTACCTTTCAAATCAGAAATTTCAATAAGGTATTTACCTGAATATAACAGAAACAGAGTTTACTTCTCAAATTATGGTATTGGATTTAAACATGATATTTTACAATATTTTACTTTTTTAAAAAAAATACCTTCCCTTAATCTCTCTGCTTTTGGTGCTTATTCAATTATGAGCATAAATTATGATATTCAATCATCAAATAGGTTTAGAGGAAATAATCAAATTGCAGAATTTGATATTACCAATTATAAATTACAGATATTAAGTTCTTTCAATTTTAAAATTTTTGAATTCTATGGCGGCATTGGAATTTCTGGAGGGAATTCATCCTTTTCTATTAATGGGGAATACGAGGTAGACTATATAGTGGATGGTGATTCTAATACCAAATTTCCAATTAAAATTTCTGACCCAGTTAAAATCAATTATTCTATTCATGAACTTAGTAAGAATTTTGGATTTAAATTTAAATTTCTCTTTTTACATGCCTTTATTGACTATACTTTTCAAGAGTACGATGTTGTAACAATAGGAACATCAATAAATTTCAGATAAAATTTGTTTTTTAAATTTTTTTTTCACAAAATTTGTTAAATATTAACAGAGGATCGATTTGACTGATTGCAACCTCATAAAAAAAGTGCTAAAGCAGAAGCTTTTCACCCAGTTCAGTTTTCGTCAAATCACCCTCCTACAAATTAAATTATAATACTATGGGAAACCAAAAACTATCAACTAAAGCTCTTCATGCAGGACATGATACAAGCTTAACGCAGGGAACAAGAGCTGTTCCTCTCTATCAATCAACATCATATGTTTTTAATAATGCAGAACATGCTGCAAACCTTTTTGCCTTGGCTGAACCTGGCTACATTTATACTAGGTTAAATAATCCAACTAATGATGTTTTAGAACAAAGACTAGCCTCGCTTGAGGGTGGAATTGGAGCAGTTGTTACTGCAGGTGGAACTGCAGCAATTTCAACTACACTTTTGACATTGCTGAGGTCTGGTGATCATATTGTAGCTTCAAATAGTTTATATGGTGGAACGTATAATCTTTTGAATGTTACACTCCCCAGGCTTGGTATTACCACTACATTCGTCGATCCCTCAAATCCTGAAAATTTTGCTGAAGCTGTTCAAGAAAATACAAGAGCTTTCTTTGCAGAATCATTGGGCAATCCTAAACTAGATGTGTTAGATTTATCTGAAATATCAAAGAGAGCTAAAGCAGCAAAAGTTCCTTTCATTGTTGATAATACAGTCGCCACTCCTGCTCTTCTTAGACCCATTGAGCATGGCGCTGATATTGTTATACATTCGTTAACAAAATTCATTAATGGTAACGGAACCGCTCTTGGTGGTGTAATAATTGATGCTGGAAAATTTGACTGGTCTAACGGAAAATTTCCTGAGTTCACAGAGCCTTCAGCAGGTTATCACGGGTTAGTCTATCATGATGTATTAGCTGAAGCTTCATTTATTGCAAAAGTAAGAATTGAAGGGTTAAGAGATTTGGGAGCAGCCCTTAGTCCATTTAATGCTTTTCAAATCTTACAAGGCTTAGAAACTTTGGATGTAAGAATGAAGAGGCACAGTGAAAATGCCTTAAGTTTATCCAAATGGCTAGAGTCTAAGGAAGAAGTAACCTGGGTTAATTATCCTGGATTAAAGAGTAGTAAATATAAAAGTCTTTCCGATAAATACTTGCCAAATGGTCAAAGTGGAATTGTTACTTTTGGAGTAAAAGGTGGTTATGAAAGTGCTAAGACAGTTGCTGATAAAACTCAAATATTCTCTTTACTTGCAAATATTGGAGATTCTAAATCTTTGATTATTCACCCAGCTAGTACAACTCATCAACAATTGAATGATGAGCAACAAGAAACAACGGGTGTAACTAAAGATCTTATTAGGCTTTCAGTTGGGTTGGAAGACATAGATGATTTAAAAGGAGATTTAGAATTTGCATTTTCACAAATTGATTCTAAGGTTCTAACTTCATAAATGGAACATAACCTATCTTACATTAATGTAAGAAATGTAGAAATTTTTTCAGGTAGGAAGGTTGATTTTCAACTTTCCTACCAATTTTTTGGTAAAGATTATAAATCATTCCCAGTTGTTGTAATAAACCACTCTCTCACAGGTAATTCAAATGTAACAGGAAAAGATGGATGGTGGAATAATATAGTTGGGGATAACAAATTAATTGATACTAGGAAATATGCTATATTGTCTTTTAATATACCTGGTAATTGTTTTGGAAACGAATTAAATGATTTTATTGATGAATTAATCCTCGGTGATATTGCAAAAGTTTTTAATAAAGCAATTCAACAATTAGGTATTTCTAAGGTACACACATTGATAGGGGGTTCTATAGGTGGTGGTTTAGTTTGGGAAATGGGTGTTTTGGAACCTGATCTTTTTGATAACCTTGTTCCAATTGCAGCGGATTATAAATCTTCAGACTGGTTGATAGCAAATACTCATCTTCAATCAAAATTGTTAGAAAATTCATCTGATCCCATATTTGATGCAAGACTTCATGCAATGCTTACTTACAGAAATCCTATATCATTGAATAATAGATTTAAAAATCAATACGAAGGTAAAGTTAGAAAGGTTAAAAATTGGTTGGATTTTCATGGAGAAACTCTAAAAAATAGATTTAATTTGGATGCATACAAAACCATGAATAGATTTCTTTCTTCAATAGATGTTGAGTCTTATTCTAATTCCAGTATTGATAAATTGATAAATAAGGTAAATAGTAATATATATATTCTGTCCATCGACTCTGATTTACTTTTTACAGATAATGAACAGAGAAATATCTATAAAAAAATAAGTTTAATTAAACAAAATATTTACTACTTTCAGATTAAATCAGATCACGGTCATGACGCTTTTTTTATTGAATATGATCAAATTAATGATTTTTTGAAGGATTGCTTTTTGTAATTTATTTTGAAAATTAAATTATCTGATGTATTTTTGAAAAAATATGAACAAAATCTATAACAGAAAATTCTATTTCTACTTTTACTATTCAAGTTAAAGAAGGATTTTTTGTTATTATATAAATAATTAAATCAAAGAGTCCTGAATTTCAGGACTTTTTTTTTGGAATATGAAAATAGCAATTCAGGGAATATCAGGATCTTATCACGATCAAGTAGCTAAAAATTACTTTGGAAATGAATGTACAATAATAGATTGTATGACATTTGATGATGTAGTTATATCTGTTAAAGATGGGATTTCTGATTTTGGTGTAATGGCCATTGAAAATTCTA